>CAYTVI010000011.1:1568-18941 GCA_964441765.1 uncultured Sulfurospirillum sp. | reverse complement strand
TTCTGGACGATGGGTATGAACCAACACCAACGTGGTACATGGTGTAATGAGCAAGCTTACATGGTTCACTTCCTGCTTGGAAAACAAGCAAAACCAGGTGATGGCGCGTTTTCTCTAACAGGACAACCAAGTGCTTGTGGAACAGCTCGTGAAGTTGGAACATTTACACACAGACTTCCAGCGGATATGGACGTATCGATTCCAAAACACAGAGATATCACTGAAAAAGTATGGAAATTACCTTCAGGTACACTTAACCCATTAGGGTACCAACACATTATGAATATCCACCGTCAAATTGAAAGTGGTAAAATCAAGTTTGCATGGGTCAACGTTTGTAATCCATACCAAGACACAGCAAATGCGAGCCACTGGATTAAAGCAGCGCGTGATTTGGACAACTTTATCGTTTGTTCAGAAGCATACCCTGGTATTTCAGCAAAAGTTTCAGACCTTATTCTCCCATCAGCGATGATTTATGAAAAATGGGGTGCGTATGGTAATGCTGAGCGTCGTACACAACACTGGAAACAACAAGTTCTTCCTGTGGGTGAAGCGATGAGTGATACATGGCAGTGGGTTGAGCTTTCAAAACGCTTTACGATTGCAGATGTTTGGGGTGAGCAACCGATTAAAGATGGTAAATTGCCAAGCGTTATTGAAGCGGCAAAAGCTATGGGATACAAAGAAACCGATACATTGTTTGACGTACTTTTTGCAACACCGTTTGCAAAACAGTTTAAAGCAGACGATGCGATTGGTAAAGGATACGATAACACAGAAGTATTTGGTGATAGTCGTGGTGTTATGGGAAGTGATGGTAAAGAGTGGAAAGGTTATGGCTTCTTCTTACAAAAAGCGATTTGGGAAGAGTACAGACAATTTGGTAATGGTCATGGACATGACTTGGCTGACTTTGACACCTATCACAAAGTAAGAGGACTTAAATGGCCAGTTGTGGATGGTAAAGAGACACAATGGCGCTTTAATGCAAAATACGATCCATATGCAGCAAAAGCGGGCAATGGTGAGTTTGCATTCTACGGCGATTTCGCAAAATCACTTAAACGTGGTAACTTGCTTAAGCCAACCACAGAAGAGACCTTCTCTTTGAAAAACAAAGCGAAAATCTTCTTTAGGCCATACATGGATCCATGTGAAATGCCTGATAAAGAATACGATATGTGGTTAAGTACCGGTCGTGTGTTGGAACACTGGCACAGTGGTACGATGACAATGCGTGTACCTGAACTTTACCGTGCGGTTCCTGAGGCATTATGTTATATGCACCCAGAAGATGCAAAAGTCAAAGGCTTTAAACAAGGCGATATGATTTGGATTGAAAGCCGAAGAGGCAATGTTAAAGCACGTGTTGAAACCAGAGGAAGAAATAAAACACCTCGAGGTTTGGTCTATGTGCCATGGTTTGATGAGAAAGTATTCATCAATAAAGTGTGCCTTGATGCGACATGTCCGATTTCAAAACAGACAGACTATAAAAAGTGTGCTGTAAAGCTTTACAAAGCGTAAGAAAGCGTCAAAAAAGAGTTTACATGTAAAGAGGCTACCTCCAAGAGGTAAGCTTTAGTGTATAGCGCAGCGTAGGCGGTTGGGCTTTGCTCAAGTGGCGTGTTAAAATAGATGAGAAAGGATTGCTTTGAACAATCTCGAATCAAAAAAAATTGTTATCAGTGAGCGACGTAAATTTCTCTCACTCATGGCTCAAAGTGTGGGTTTGTCAGCACTTGGAGGTATGGTTTGGATGGGGTATTTGGAAGAGGCTAAAGCAGCACCGCTGATTTTACGCCCTCCTGGAGCACTCAAAGAGCCAGACTTTTTAAAAATGTGTATCAAGTGTGGGCAGTGTGTTCAAGCCTGTCCGTACGATACATTGATGTTAGCAAAGCCAGGCGATACGAAGCCTATGGGTACACCGTTTTTTATTCCAAGAGAGATACCGTGTTATATGTGCACGGATATTCCTTGTGTTCCTGTATGCCCTACAGGAGCGTTGGATGAAAAGAGTGTTTCAAAAATTGAAGAGGGAAATAAAGAGCTTGATATTACCAAGGCCAAAATGGGTCTAGCGGTCGTGGATACAGAGTCTTGTATTGCTTTTTGGGGCATTCAATGTGACGCGTGCTACCGTGCTTGTCCGATTATGGACAGTGCCATTACCTTGGAATACAGGCGAAATACAAGAACAGGAAAGCATGCTTATTTGATTCCAATCGTTAGCAGTCTCACCTGTACAGGATGTGGATTGTGTGAGAGAGCGTGTGTTACGGAAAAAGCAGCAATTCGTGTGTTGCCTTTAGAGCTTGCTCAAGGGGCAATTGGTGCGCATTACATCAAAGGCTGGGATAAGGCTGATGAAAAAAGGGTTGAAGAAACCAAGAGTGATGTAACCACACGTACGAAACGCAGTGAAAAAAGTGCACAAGACTATCTCAATGCAGATGAGGAGTTGTTCAAATGAAAAAGTGGCTTTATAAGCATCGCTTTTTAATGATGCGAAGGATTGTTCAACTCACTGTATTAACACTGTATGTTTTAGCACATTGGTATGGGTTGAAAGTTTTAAGTGGGAACTTAAGCTCATCGTTACTGTTAGACACCATTCCCTTAGCCGATCCTTTTGCTCTTTTGCAAATGGTTGCGGCGGGAGCGATGCTTGGACTTGATGTGATTATTGGAGGACTTATTATCGTCCTTTTTTATATGATTGTTGGAGGGCGAGCATTTTGTTCTTGGGTGTGTCCTGTAAACATGGTAACAGACAGTGCCAATTGGCTTAGACGCGTGTTGTATCTTGAAAAGATAGAGCGAAAAGTATGGCTTGGAAGAAGTGTACGATACTGGGTAATAGGACTGAGCTTAGTGCTCTCTTTTATCTCAGGGGTTGCGGCTTTTGAAATGGTAAGTCCCATCGGTATGATGCACAGAGGTATTATCTTTGGCATGGGCATGGGCTTTGCAGCATTACTTTCACTCTTTTTATTTGATCTTTTTGCGGTCAAAAATGGTTGGTGTGGGCACATCTGTCCTTTGGGAGGTTTTTACGCTCTCATCGGAAAACTGAGCATCATACGTGTTAAACATAACCAATCCGCATGTACACTGTGCATGAAGTGTAAGGATATTTGTCCTGAAAAGCCTGTACTTACTATCATAGGGAAAGAGAGTGGGGCGATAGTGTATGGCGAGTGTACAAATTGCGGACGGTGCGTGGAAGTGTGTGATGATGACGCCCTAGGCTTTGGTGTGAGAAATTACATTAACACAAATACGGGAGAAAAAAAATGATGAGTACAAAAACGTTAGTATTAGCTTCTTTATTAGGAATTGTGATCGCTTCTGGTTGTGCGGTATCACAAAGCTATAAAGAAGAAGAGTTGGGGCTTAGAAAAGTAGACCTTTACAGCGAAAAAACCGTTGTAGCAGAGCCTACATCGTATTCTAAAGTAGCTCCGGGTGA
This sequence comes from uncultured Sulfurospirillum sp., assembly GCA_964441765.1. GTDB lineage: Bacteria > Campylobacterota > Campylobacteria > Campylobacterales > Sulfurospirillaceae > Sulfurospirillum. The sequence goes on along the minus strand of CAYTVI010000011.1, from coordinate 15,463 downwards.
ATCAAAAGTGATGCAGCGTTCATTTGAGAATGCGCCACCGATGATTCCTCATGATGTTGAAGGTATGATGGAAATCACGAAAGAGAGCAATGCGTGTTTAACATGCCACGCTCCTGGTGTTGCAGAAGCGGTTAAAGCAACCGTGGTTCCTGCTTCACATATGTATGATTTACGTACCAATAAAGCATTACCAGAGGTTTCTCAAGCACGTTACGTGTGTGTATCATGCCATGCACCACAATCTGCAAATGAGCCTTTAGTTCAAAACAACTTCAAAGCAGAATTTAGACAAAAAGATGGCGCGGTGAAAACAAACCTTCTTGATACACTCAATGAGGGCGTGAAGTAATCATGCTAGATTCACGTAAAAGAGAGGCTTTTGCCTCTCTTTCTACCTTGTTTAGACCCAAAGCATCAACACAAAGTGCATCTCTTAGACCTCCTTATGCTCATGATATGGCACTTTTTTCAACGTTATGTGCTACCTGTGTTGAAAAACCCTGTATCGCTTCTTGCGAAGAAAATATTATTGTTTTAGATAATGAAAAGGCTCCGAGCTTACTCTTTACACAAGGTGGTTGTACCTTTTGTAAAGAGTGTGCTCTTGCTTGCCCATTGGGTGTTTTAAAAGTGGAAGAAGAACCCACTATTCAAGCAATCTTTAACATCGATACCAAACAATGTATGGCATGGAACAGTGTGATTTGCAACAGTTGTGCAGATGTATGCAATGCAAAAGCCATCACGTTTTTTAGTATGCTAAGACCTTTATTGGATAAAGAAAAGTGTACCCGCTGTGGCTTTTGCTATGGCATTTGTCCGAGTAACGCTGTAAAATACCGTATCACCTCACAAGGAGTGTAACATGCGTTTTTTCATCAGTCTTTTTTTCTTAAGTTCACTCTTGTTCGCAGATATTTCACCAAGGCTCATGATACAAGCCAGTGGTAATGTCCAAAACATTGTTATTCACGGACAAAATATCGTTGCTGGAACGAGTGTTGGAACACTTGAAGTGTATAAAATAAGCGATGCGAGCTTGGTAAAAAAAATAACCTTTGAGCCCATCAAAGATTTTACAGGTGAAACCATAGCTCCAAAAATTTTCTCCGTCGATGCACTAGAAGGAGCTGATACGTATCTAAGCGTGGTACAAGCGAGCAGTGGGGCACGAAAGCTGGTTCTTATCGAAAAAGGTATCATGCGAGAGCTTATCTCGGAAAAAGAAAATCTTTTTATTAATAAAGCGAAATTTATTGACAGTAACCGTATCTTAATCGCGCTTATGAGTAATGAACTCATTTTAGTTGATACAAAAAGTGCTCAAAAGCGTTATCAAGTTCAGATTAACCCTTCTCATTTTAGCGATTTTGCCCTCAATGAGTCTAAAAGTTTAGTAGCCAGTTCATGTGAATCAGGTGAAATTACGGTAAGTGATGTGAGTACGGGAAAAATGCTCTATGTTCTAAGCGGTGGAAATGTTGATAATGTCTATAAAGTCGACTTTAAAAATCAAAAAATCCTCTGTGCAGGACAAGACAGACGAGGCATCATCTACGATACGCAAAGCAAAAGTTATGAGCGTTTTGATGGCTCATTTTTAATCTACGCAGGCGCACTTTCTCCCTCAGCAAATTTAGGTGCTTTTGCCTTTAATGAACAAAATGATATTGTCATTTTTGATGTGATAAGCAAGGCAAAAAAACATACACTTAAGGGACAAAAGAGTACGCTTAATACCATCGTTTTTGTCAATGAAAAAGAGCTTGTCAGTGGCAGTGACGATCAATTTATACTTATTTGGAGGTTACCATGAATATATCAAGTATTGTGATACAAGCAAAATCTTTACATGTAAAAGAGATTATCAAGGCGTGCGAAGAGAGTGATTTTTGCGATTATCACTTTTGTGATGAGGAAAAAGGCAAGATTATTGTTACCATCGAGGGTGAAAATATCGATGAAGAGATGAGTAAACTTAAAAAAATTCAAGCGATTCCTCATGTCATTTGTGCGGATATGATGATGGCGTATTCGGAGGAAGAATTAGACAGCGAACGAGCTAAACTTGAGTCGATGGACGCCGTACCTGCGATACTTAATGATGAGAGTGTGAAACTAGAAGATTTGGTTTATCGTGGTGATTTGAAGAAAAAAATACATTAAATTTGACGGAGAAAAACGATGCAAACGACCTATCGAATGTTTATTGAAACGGAAGTTCCTGAAAATGAGTTGATTGTTTCTCGTACCGATTTAAAGGGGAATATCACTTACGCGAATGAGACGTTTGCACGAATTTCAGGCTATGAAATAGCTGAACTTATTGGAAAACCACATAATATCGTTCGTCACCCTGATATGCCAAGTTCTGTCTTCAAAGAGCTGTGGCAGACCCTCAAAAAGGGTGAGATTTGGCGAGGGTATGTGAAAAATTTACGCAAAGATGGTGGATATTATTGGGTGTATGCAGAGGTGTCTGGTGTTTATAAAGAGGGGCAATTGGTAGAGTATAAATCCATGCGCTCACCCGTTGAAAAACAGCTGCGTTACACGATGCAAGAAACCTATGACAAACGTAAACAAGACGATGAAGGTATGGTTAGAGCGGTGGTCTATTTGCGTAAAGAGACTTTAGAAAAAATTGAAAAATTATCTCTCTCCAAGCACGTATCCCCCGATAGCATCATCGAAGAAATTCTTAACGACGCACTTTTTTAAAATAAAAAGCAAACAATTGAAGCTCTTACCAAAGGGCTTCTAACTCCTTTTGTGTTATCTCCTCTTTTAACAGTATCTCTATTCCCTTCGTTGCAAGAGTGTTTTTAAATCCTTCTCCTATCATATGTACAAGATAAAGATTGATGCGATGTTTCGTAAAAAGCTGGCTTAGGTAAAGGGCGGGTTTGAGATTTTGTGTGTGAAGAAGATTGGGGATGGTTGTATGTTCAATAATTTTTTGCTCTTTGAGCGTGAAAAAATGGATGTACTTTCCTTTTGAATGCAAAGCAGTGTAAGGCGAAGTTTCGCTATCACTACACAGTGCAATGGTGTAGTGCTCTTTTTGACTTTGCAGATGTAAGGGGTGCGCCAGTAAAAGTGCTAAGGCAACTTTATGCCGTGCTGATTTGATGATGCGTGCAAAGGTAGGACGAGAAACACCCATTTTCAAAGCAGCTTCTTCTTGGTACAACTCCATTAAGTCCATCAAATAAAGAGCTTCAACTTCTTCTGCTAATAAGCTAATCGTTTCTACATTTTTTTCATTTTGCGGTCTAAAATGGCAACAGGGTGGACGATAAGAGATAGCGCGTTTACACTTTTGACGTGGCATAAAAAACCTTTACATGTAAAAATACCGCATTATAGCATGAATTAAAATACTTGACATATGTTCATTTAAAAGAGTATTATTATGAGCATATGTTCAAAATAAAAGGATAGAAAATGACAATTGTATTTCCAACGATGAAAGATACAGGTTTAGGTGCAAAGCGAGGTGCCCACTTTGGTAAAGCAAGTTTTTACACGTGCGCAGTGGTTGAAGAAGGTGTGGTCAAAGATGTGGTTGTTCATAAAAATCCAGGTCATGTCACAGGAGGATGTGCGAGTGCTGTGGCAAATATTCAAGTATTCGGCGCAGATACATTAGTCGTTTCTGGCATTGGCGGAGAGCCTTTGAAAAAGTTTTTAAAAGGTGGCATTGATGTCTATTTTGATGATAAAAACGAAACGGTTGAAGATGCATTGAGGGATTTTTTAGCAGGAAAAACAGCGAAGATTGACCCAAATCACTCGTGTGCACACCATTGAGCTTTTTAAGACGCTTTAGGGTAAAATCGCGCTTAAAAGTTAATTAAAAAGGTGTTTATATGGGTTTAGGTGTTGGTATTGTAGGGCTTCCAAATGTGGGTAAATCCACAACGTTTAATGCGCTCACAAAAGCGCAAAATGCAGAATCTGCCAATTATCCATTTTGTACGATTGAGCCAAATAAAGCCATTGTTCCCGTTCCAGACGCTCGTCTTGAAGAGCTTGCAAAAATCGTAAAGCCTGAGCGCATTCAGCACTCAACGGTTGATTTTGTGGATATCGCAGGCTTGGTAAAAGGTGCGAGTGCAGGGGAAGGACTGGGAAATCAGTTCTTATCCAATATTCGCGAAGTGGAAGTTATTTTGCATATGGTACGTTGTTTTGAAGATGAAAACATTACCCACGTAGAAAATAGCATCAACCCACTTCGTGATATCGAAATCATCGAAAGTGAGCTCATTTTTGCCGACGTGCAACAGCTCGATAAAAAGCTAGACCGCTTAAAACGTCAAGCCAAGCTTGAAAAAGGGGCACAAGCACTTGCTGAAATCGCCACAGAACTTCGTGCACATCTTGATGACATTAAGCCTGTGAGTACCTTTGCAAGAAAAGATGATGAAAACTTCCAAGCCTTGGATAAAGAACTACGATTTCTTTCCAACAAAACTATCATTTATGGCGCTAATGTTGATGAATCAGGACTTTTAGAAGACAACGAACACGTCAAAGCGGTCAAAGCACATGCACAAGCAGTGGGTGCAGATGTTGTAGTGCTTTGTGCTAAAGTTGAAGAAGAGATGATAGCCCTTGAAGAGGAAGAAGCCGAAGAGTTTTTAAAAGAGCTGGGTATTGAAGAATCAGGCTTGAAAAAAATTATTCGTTTGGCGTTTGAAAAACTAGGACTGGCGTCTTATTTTACCGCAGGGGTGAAAGAGGTGCGTGCTTGGACAATCGTCAAAGGTTGGAAAGCGCCAAAAGCGGCTTCTGTGATTCACAATGACTTTGAAAAAGGCTTTATCCGCGCTGAAGTGATTGGCTATAACGATTACATTACATGCAAAGGTGAAGCGGGCGCAAAAGAAGCTGGAAAAATGAGGCTGGAGGGAAAAGAGTACATCGTTCAAGATGGCGATGTGATGCACTTTAGATTTAACGTATAAACTGCTTTTGATGGTTACATGTAAAACCTTACATGTAACCATGCTTCTTGTTTTGATTTCACATTTTTTTAGGAGTTATTCATGAAAGTCTGGCTTAGTTTACTCTGCTTTGTTGTCGGTCTGTATGCGGCTGAAGTAAAGTACGCGCTTGAAGATTTAACGGTGCGTGAAGATGGTCTTTTGGTAGAGACAAAAACCCTTAAATTGGCAAATGGTGTGGGGCAGTTACTCTATGAATCAGGAAAACTCAAAAGTGAAACGCCTTTTAAAGAGGGTATTCGTGAGGGTGTGGGTAAGACTTATTATGAGTCAGGAAAATTGCAAAGTGAAACCCCTTTTAAAGCTGATAAGATGCAAGGGCTAAAAAAGGAGTACTACGAATCAGGCGTGGTTCAATCTGAACTCTTTTTTGTCAATGATGAAGCACATGGCATAGCAAAAATGTACTATTCTACAGGAAAACTACAAGGTGAAACACCGTTTAAAAACAACCGACCTGATGGCATCACAAAACTTTACAACCCTAAAGGAGTGTTGCTCCGCACCATCGAATTTAAAGAGGGTGAGGTTATTCAAGGCTTTGATTATGATGCAAACGGCAAAAAGAAAGAACTAAGCATGGAAGAGCTTATCGAAGCGATAAAAGTCTTTTAAAACAACTCAGGTTTTCCAAACGCATAGCCTTGTGAGTAATCAATTCCCAAGGCTTGAACGATATGGAAAATCTCTTCGCTTTCCACAAATTCTGCGATGGTTTGAATATGTTGTTTTTTCGCAAACGTCACAATCATCTCAACGATACTGCGGTTATGGCGATTGGTTTGAATGTTTTTAATCAAGCTACCATCAATTTTGATAATATCAGGCTTGTACTCTAAAAGGCGTTCAAAGTTGGAGTAACCTGTACCAAAATCATCAATCGCAATTTTTACTCCAAAGCGTTTAACTGATTGGATAAATGTTTTGATAAGGTTAAAATCTTTAATATCATCACTTTCCAAAAGCTCAAAAACAATGCGATGAGACTCTTTTTGGTACGTTTGAAGAAGCGTGTAGATGCATTCACGTATTTCATCACGTTCGATGTCAAAAACGGAGAGATTGATGGAGATGGATTTATCGGTTTGTGAAAGTGCTAAAAAGGAGTTTTCAAGCACAATACGTGTGATTTTTGAGTAGTAACGCCCTTTTTTAGCCACATCTAAAAAGTGAAACGGTGAGAGTACGCGTCCACTTTCTTCAACAATGCGAACTAAAGATTCGTATTTTTCAACTTCTAAGGTTAGGTTATTGACGATAGGTTGAAAATAGGAGACCACTTTTTTATTATCCAACGCAGAGCGAATAGTATGAATCGTTTCAATATTTTTCAGAGCATTTTCATGCTCAATACCCGATAAACCATCGGCATAGACGATGGAGAGTTTTTCTTTAATCGCTTTTTCGATACCAATCTTGGCATCTTCAAAAATTCTAAAAACACCGTACGTAAAGCTACAAATAGCTGAAATATCGTACTCAATTCCTTCGAGCTTGACCACATACTCTTTAATATTGGATAAGAGTTTTTCTAAAACCTCTTCGATTTCATGCTCATTGGCTTGGCAACTTCTACGGTCAATCGCAAAGGCATACAGACCATTTTCAAGATGATAGACGCGCTGAAATCCCCAAATATTTGGCATAAGATAAAGAAGGGTTTTTCCAAAGATTTGCTCTATCTTCTCAACGCTAGAGCGGTCATAAAATTTCTCAAGTGTATCATAGTCCTCGATTTGAACTAAGATAAGTACGGAGAGTTTATTGGCTTCAAGATAATCAAAAAGCTGTTTTTTATCGCTCATAATCTCCGTGATGTCATGGCGCAAGGAGATATACTCCTCAATCTCGCCTTTGGCATTAAAAATGGGCTGAATGGTTGTTTTGACATAGTAAGGGTCGCCATTTTTAGCGCGATTTTTAACGACACCTTGAAAGGTTTGTTTGTTTTGGATAGTCTGCCAAAGCTCTTTAAACGCAGAAGAGGGCATATCGGGATGACGAACGATATTGTGAGGTTTTCCGATGAGCTCACTCTCTTTATAGCCTGAGATTTGACAAAATTTTTCATTAACGTAGGTGATGATTCCCCTCGTGTCTGTTTTAGAGATAATAGAGCTTTTGTTGGTAATCGCTTCGTATTGTTTGAGAAGGCTTAGATTCGCAAGATACTCTTTGCGTAAGGATATTTTTTCAACCGTACGGGAGAGTGTTTGAAACAGTTGACTGCTTTTTAAGGGTTTGATGAGATAGCCATCCACACCTAGCTCTATCGTTTGTGCAAAGTAAGAGGATTCATTATGGGCTGAGAATACGATGATGGCTATCTCTTTATTGGTTTCACGAATGCGCTCAATCATCTCAAGACCATTTAGCTTTGGCATGGTAATATCAGTGATGATAAGGTCTATTTTTTGAGCGTTTTCACGGTAAAGAGCAAGCCCTTCTTCTCCATCACATGCCACGTAAATAGTAGGGAAAATCTCATGCAAGATAGATAACGTCCCTTCTCGTGTATGAGGGTCGTCTTCAACATAAAGCAATGAAAGAGTAGCGCACTTTCCAATCAATGTTTCTATGTTGTGCTCTAGCATGAATTTACGCCTTTTCCCCTAAGCTCATTCCAAATCGGATGGACATATTTTCTGGAACATTACATGTAAAGCTCTCTTTTTCAAACAACATCACAATCGTTGAGCCCATTTGGAAGTGTCCCAATTCATCACCTTTTTTCAACGTAAGATTTTCGTACATGTAACACTGTTGTAAAGAAACTTTAGCATTGGTCTGAATACGCTCATCAAAGGTAAAGCACATCTTTCCTACGTTTAAAGCGCCTACAAAAACCATATAAAAAAGTTTATTTTCTTGCGTATAACACTCTAAAACAACACGCTCATTTTCACTGAAAAGCCCATCTATTTTACGCAACCACGTAAAATTAACAGGGTAAAGTTTTCCTGGAATGTGTATCGCTTTTGCAATTCGCATATCGATAGGTACATGGTAACGATGATAATCTTTAGGTGAGAGATAAAAATTAAGGTAGGTTCCTTCATTAAGGCGCTTTTTTGTTTTCAACGCACAATAATCGCCAAGTAAGGTTGAAACGCAATAGCTGTGCCCTTTGATTTGCAAGGCGGTGTTGTTGGTGATTTTACCGCACGCACTGATAAAACTATCGCACGGAGAGATAAAGATGGTCTCAGCGGTATCAAAAGAGCGAGGGGTGACAAGCTGGCGTGTAAAAAGAGCATTGAGTGTTTTGTAGCTTTGTGGAGATTGAAACTCTTTGAGGTCAACATGCATAAGCGCTGTATAGGTTTTATTGATAATTGTTTGGAAAAAAGAGGGAAAAGATTTTGAGGCAAAACGTCCAAAAAGTCTTGAAATTAGGGAGGTCTTAAATGTCGGGTAGCGCTTCATTTGTCTCTTTCATAAATAATTTTGGATTGATTATACCAAATCTCTTTGCGGTTTTGATAATAAATCTTTTTTATGATACCATTTACATTCTGCTTTTCAGTAACTCTTAATAAAATACCAAAAACATGGATGGAAAAAATGACGGCTTTTTGGCGAAATTTTGTACAGTTTATCACGTTTATTAATTTACCAATTCGTAAAAAATTTTTACTCTTTGAATTCGGTGCATTGTTTTGGTTTATTTTAATTGGGACGGTGTGTGTTGCTTCTTTGAGTTTTATCCACTATCGTTACTCGCAGATCACGCACTCAGCGCTTCCTTATACAAAAGCGGTGTATGCGTTAGAACCAGAACTTTTGAGTTTGGAACATACTTTGCCTATTGAAGCCGATGAAGGTTTTTCATCCAAACTTGTGACGATAAAACTTTCTCTTTTACATATGAAGACAGCCTTGGCTGAAGCCATGAGCCACACCCAAAAAAGCTCTCAAAAAGGCAATGTTTTTGAAATGGTCATTCGCTCCTTATCGCAAGATGATGAAGAAAGCTTAAAGATGCTTAAAGACATTTTGTCCCAGATAGATACGATGGATGAGATGATTTTGGCAACACAAAAACGAAAGAGTGCTTTAAGTGTTGTAGAGATGCAAAAAATGAATGAAGCACTCTTTCTTCATCTCAGTTCAACACAAAAAATGACAAAAGCATTTGCACAGCGCATCCAAAATCTTTATGATGATTATTCTGAGAATATTCTTGATGTGATACGTCTTTCAATCAACACCATAGCCTTTGTTATTTTGGGTGCTATCATGTTGTTACTTTTCTTTACACGGTGGTTAAGAGAGGCGTTTTCTAAACCGATTGATTCGATTATTCAGCAGATTCACTCTTTAAGTACAGGCGAAGTGGATTTGAGCAAAAAGCTGATGATTAAGTCAAAAGATGAGATAGGCAAACTCTCACGAGAATTTAATAAGTTGGTCGATACTGTGTACGGTGTGACGGTGTTTAAAAAAGTGATCGAAGAAGATAACTCACTTGAGGTGGTTTACACACGTTTGGGTGAAGTGTTTGAAAAAGAGGTTGGCATTGAGCATTATCGTATTTTTGATGTCAATGCGGCTAAAGGGACGATGAGTGTGGTCTACCCGTATGTGAGCGATGAAAGTGAGTTACTCTCGTGCAATGAAGAGATTTTGCACAGTTGCTCCTTGTGTCGTGCGCAAAAAACGGGGCATAAAGTCTCCTCTTTTGAGTATGAAGGTATCTGTAAAGAGTTTATGAAAGAAGATGGGAAAAAGCACATTTGTATTCCACTCATCGTTGCAGGTCATGCGGGAGCTGTAGTGCAGTTTGTGTTTGATAAAAGCAAGAGTGCTGATGAAACAGAGTCTATTAATGAAAAGATTTTTAAAGCGGAGAGTTACATCAAGCATTCGCTCTCTGTCATCGAAACCAAGCGGTTGATGCACACCTTAAGAGAGTCATCCCTCGTTGATGGTTTAACAGGGCTTTATAACCGCCGCTTCTTACAAGACCACTCGAATCAAATCATCGCGAGTACCTTGCGTCGTAAAAAGCAGATTAGTTTATTGATGTGTGATATGGACTATTTCAAACAAGTCAATGACAAGTTTGGTCACGATGTGGGGGACAGTGTGCTTAAAGAGACATCGCATATCTTGAAAAAATGTGTACGAGAATCAGACATTGTGATTCGCTTTGGTGGCGAAGAGTTTTTGATTTTGCTCATTGATGCCGAAGTCGGGTATGGCTTTAAAGTCGCAGAGAAGATACGTTTAGCCGTGGAAGAGCACAGCTTTAAAACCAACGAGGGTATTTTGAAAAAAACGATCAGTATGGGAATCAGTGATTTTCCTAATGATGCCGATGGATTTTGGCAAGTCATTAAGTTTGCGGATGTGGCATTGTATAAGGCAAAAGAGAGTGGGCGTAATAAATGCTTACAGTTTACCCCTGATCTTTGGGATCAGAAAGCGAGTTTTTAGTGGGAGGCTCTTTTAGCACATATATCAGCGATGAAAAATTGCTTCAAAACCTAAATGATTTAGGCTACGCTACGATGACGCCCGTTCAAGAGGCGTGTTTACCTGTGGTGTTGAGCGGACGAGATGTCAAAGCCAAAGCCAAAACGGGCAGTGGCAAAACGGCTGCGTTTGGTTTACCGTTGCTCATGAATTTACATGTAAATGAGATGAACATCCAATCGCTCATTCTTTGCCCCACCAGAGAGCTTGCCGAACAAGTATCCAGTGAGCTTAGAAAATTAGCACGTTACCGACATAATGTCAAAATCGTCACCTTATGCGGAGGAACGCGTTTTGTACCTCAGTGCATCTCGTTAGAACATGGTGCGCACATCGTGGTGGGGACTCCGGGGCGAGTGCTTCAGCATTTGGGTGAAAAAACCATTCGCTTCGATAAAATAAAAACCGTTGTGCTTGATGAAGCCGATAGAATGCTCGATATGGGCTTTTTTGAAGATATCGAGAAGATTTTTGGCTTTATTCCAACACACCACCAAACGCTACTTTTTTCTGCGACATTTCCAAAAGAGATAGAGCAGATGTGCAAAAAAGTACAAAAAGATGCTTTACATGTAGGTATTGATGAAGACTCCCAAGCCTCAACGTCATGTATCAAACAGGTGTGTATTCGGGTAGAAGAAAGCCTTAAAGAAAAAGCGCTGAGGGACTTTTTGTTGGAGTGCGATGCAAAGTCTGTCATCATTTTTTGTAAAACAAAGGTGGGTGCGTCAGAGCTTCAAGCCTATTTGTACGATGAAGGCTTTGATGCTTTGTCTTTGCACGGGGATTTGGAGCAAATTGACAGAGATGAGCATCTGCTCCTTTTTGCCAATGGCAGTGCGCAGATTTTAGTAGCAACGGATTTAGCTTCGCGTGGGCTTGACATCAAAGATGTAGAGATGGTCATCAACTATGACCTCCCGCAAACCATGGAGATTTACACGCATCGCATCGGTAGAACGGGGCGCATGGGAAAAGAGGGGATGGCTATTAGCTTTGTGAGCCAAGCGGAAGAGAACTTTTTAGAGGAACTTCAAAAAGCAGAAATGGCTTTTACATGTAAAGAAGCAAGTGCTTTATCTTCTTCAAAAAAAAGACCATCTCCCGCACTTTTTGTGACTTTGTGCATTGACGGTGGAAAAAAACAAAAACTTCGAGCAGGCGACATTTTAGGCACACTCACCAAAGATATTGGACTAAAGGCTGAGAGCATCGGGAAGATAACCATCATGGAAAAATATACCTACGTTGCGATTGCCCGTGCGCAGGTGGATAGCGCATTTGATGGCTTATGCGCCACAACAATCAAAGGCAGACGATTTAAGATTTGGAAGTTAGGGTAAGTTTTTAGAACATCGTTTTTGCGGGAGATTTTCTATCCATAGCCTTGATACTTCGTCAAGGCTATTTTGTAATTTCTAACTTCTGTGCTATACTTCATCTCACAAATTTTCTTAAAGGAGACTCAGATGGAAACATTCATCACTCATCAAAACAACTATCAACCTCAGAGCATTGCGCAATTTTCTAACGCATCACTCGTCGTCGTCCTCCTTCTGAAGCTCCGTTAAACCTTCACACTCACCCCTTTTATTTTCCATTGTTGATTTTTAAATTGGCTTTTTAGCCCTGAGGATACCTCTATCTAAAGAGTACAGTTTTTATCATTTTCATTGTTGTTTTTCTTGCCATGATGCAAGATTTTTCTGTCTGATTTTAGGCACATAATACTTATAACATAAGGATATTTCTATGCAAAATACACCCATATTTAAAAAATACAAACCATACCCCTTGGTACATTTAGCCAACCGAGAGTGGGCAAGTAACATCATTACGAGTGCACCTATTTGGGTGAGCACGGACTTAAGAGATGGCAATCAAGCACTATCCGCTCCCATGAATACGGCTAAAAAATTAGCCTATTTTCAAAAATTGGTAGAGATGGGGTTTAAAGAGATTGAGATAGCCTATCCGAGTGCTTCACAAACGGATTTTGACTTTTGTCGAACACTGATTGAACAAGACTTGATTCCTGAAGATGTTAGGATTGCGGTTTTAATGCCTTCCATTGAAAAACACATCAAGCGAACATTTGAGGCGTTAAGAGGAGCTAAAAAAGTAACAATGCACCTTTACAATCCAACGGCTGATAATCAGCGCAAAGTGGTGTTTAACAAAAGCAAAGAAGAGATTATCACATTAGCCGTTGAGGGAACACGCATCATTAAAGAAGAGGCAGAGCACTTTGATGGAGATGTGATGTTTCAGTATTCGCCTGAGAGTTTTTCGCAAACGGAGCTTGAATTTGCACGCGATGTGGTCAATGCGGTTATTAGCGAATGGATGCCAACCAAAAATGCACCGATGGTCATTAACTTGCCTAATACACTAGAAGCATGCACACCAAATATTTATGCCGATAGAATTGAGTGGATGAGCAAACAGATGTTGGAACGTGACGCGGTTATTTTAAGCGTGCATCCTCACAATGACAGAGGGTGCGCGGTTGCGAGTGCGGAAATGGCTATTTTAGCAGGTGCGCAAAGGGTTGAGGGAACGCTTTTGGGCAATGGTGAGCGAGCAGGCAATGTTGATTTGGTGACGTTGGCGTTTAATCTCTACTCGCAAGGGATTGACCCGATGTTGGATATCTATAACATTGATGCGATTTTACAAGAGATTATCACTTTGACGCACAGTTCTATTCCTCCCCGTCACCCTTATGTGGGTTCCATGATTTATACAGCTTTTTCAGGAACGCATCAAGATGCGATAAAGAAAGGTTTGGAGTACCAAAAGGTGAGCTTAGATGGTTATTGGCACGTTCCGTATCTTGTCATCGACCCAAAAGATATAAAGCGTGATTATAAAGATGTGGTGCGTATTAATTCGCAGTCAGGTAAAAGTGGTGTGGCATATGTGCTCAAAGAATTTTATGGCATTGAGACGACCAAAACGCAACAGGTAGAAATTGCGAATGAGATTCAGATTTTATCGGAGAAATACCACATGGAGATAAGTGCACAAACCATTTTAGGCGTGTACAATCAAATTTGTAAGTTATAAAAAAGAGGGCTTTACATGTAAAGCCCTTAACGTTTAACCTAAGTTTGTATAAACTGCTTGAACGTCATCGTCTTCTTCGATACGCTCGATGATTTTTTCAATATCAGGCATTTGCTCTTCGGTAGGTGTTATTGGCGTATTAGCAATACGCTCCAATGTCGCTTTAGTGATAGCAATACCGAGTCGCTCAAATGCACTGTTTAAGCTTCCAAAGTTGGTGTAGTCTCCATAGACAAGCACCACACCATCTTCTTCTTCGATTTCTTCTAAGCCAGCATCAATGAGTTCAAGTTCTAGCTCTTCAATATCCATGCCCTCTGTCTTAGCAAATTCAAA
>CAYTVI010000011.1:0-1468 GCA_964441765.1 uncultured Sulfurospirillum sp. | reverse complement strand
TCCGCTTTAGCATTTAAAATTGCCGCGCGAAGTTTTGGATTCATATCAGGATCTCCACCGCCTTCTTTCGCCGCCATCATAATCATGCGGCCTAGACGTGGAAATACGCGGGACATGTTGCCCCAGCGCTTCATTTTAGCTGCTTTTCGGTATTCAAACGCTCTTCCCATAGGGATTTATTCCTTTTTGTATGGTATAAAATTGAGGGAATTATAGCGTTTTTAAGATTAAGGACACCTCTTTCTAGAGATGCCCTTTTTGTGAAAGTGTTATGCGGTGGGCGCTAATGTTTGCTTTTGTCGTTTTGTACTGATTTTATGGTATGCCATCATTAGTACAAAAAGAGCTAGTCCAATAAGATGAACCAATTGTGTTTGACCATGAAAAAAGTCTTCACGAATGCCTATCATTTTATCGCGAGAGAGTAGAAGATAGCACGAAATTCCAAAGAAAAGTCGCTCAATGATATAAAGACGTCTGTCCCAATAACCCTCTACAGTAATCGCAAAAGCCGCTAATCCGACCAGTGCAAAAGCAAACACTTCGATTTTTTCCATCCATGTTCCTGTTATCAAAGGACTGTAGGCAAACAGTAAAGGAACGATGTAAAGACCTTTTCCTAATTTCCATGCCATAAAGCCCGTTCGCATCGGAGGAGAACCTGCAATACCTGCTGCGGCAAATGCTGCTAGACACACAGGAGGGGTTAGGTTTGAATCTTGTGAAAGCCAAAGAATAATCAAGTGGGCAGATAAAAGATACATCGTGGTTTCAGGCAGTTGAACACCTGCTTTAATCAGCATCGCCATCTCAGGACTGACCATCAAACCTACAAGAGCAGGCGCACATAAAACTGCTAATACAACATAAGAAGCCGTTACGGGAAGCCCCATGCCTAAGACCAAAGAAGCAACGGCGACTAAGACGAGTGCTAAGATAAGACTGTCTCCCGACCACTCCATAATCATCTGTGAAAAGGTTACCCCAATACCTGAGATATTGATAACACCCACAACGATACCAACTGCAACCAAAAGAACACCAGTAACTAAGGCATTGGTGACACTTTCTGCAAAAGAATCTAAAATAGCTTGAAAACTCATGCGTTTATGCTTCGTAAGATACGACGAAAGAATGATAGCAATAATGGAATAGCTCGCCGCATACACAGGAGTAAATCCATAGATAAGAAGCCCTACAAGCGTTCCAATAGGAATAAAAAAGTGCATTCCTTCTCGAATAATTGGCCATGCCGCAATTTTTTCACCCTCAGCGCCAATATCGTTTTTTTTCGCATAAATATGCACATAGACTGAAATAGAGACAAAATATAAAATAGCCGGTAAAATTGAAACAATAATGATAGTTGTATACGGAATGCCTGTAAATTGTGCCATAACAAAAGCACCCGCACCCATAACCGGAGGTACAATTTGCCCGCCCGTTGAAGCGGCGGTTTCAACGCCTG
>CAYTVI010000010.1:0-41651 GCA_964441765.1 uncultured Sulfurospirillum sp. | reverse complement strand
CACACTTTTTTAAGTAAAGATTATGAGCGTTTGATGCAAAAGTTTCAAGGTTTAACCGAAGAAAAAGTAGCCTTACTTGAAAAACGCAAAGAAAGACACTACAAAGCGATTGAAGTTATCGATGCATTGGTCAAAGAGATACGTTAAGTATCTCTTTGGTGTTTTTACATGTAACGTTTTTCTTTGAGAAGTTTGTAGAGCTTTAGCAGTGAAATAAACAGAGTGGTAATCGCAGGGCCTAGTATCATCCCCCAAAATCCAAACGTAGTAAGTCCCGCAAAAATAGCGAAGAAAATCAAAAGTTCATTCACCACAGTAGGCGTTTTGACCAGTTTATCATTGATGTATTTGATGATGAGCGGTTTAATAAAGGTATCGGCGATAATCGAAATAACAATCACCGAATAACTCGCAATCACAATCGCTGAGACAACATTGCCGTGTGCTAGCTCAAGTGAACACAGCGGTATCCACATCAGCGCGCCTCCAATAACAGGAATCAGTGAAGCAAAGCCATAAAAAATACCCAGTAAAAGTCCATCGTACCCAAAGTACATTCCGATGATAGAAAAAAGAGCCCCTTGAAAAATAGCACTAATGAGAATGGAGTAAAAGACCACGCTCATCACATTGGTCACTTCTGAAAAAACCATATTGACTTCGTGAGCATCCATGGGCATGACACTTTTGGTATAGTCGATTAAATCTTTTCCGTTAAGGAGTGCAAAAAAGAAGAAGATGACAATCAAAAGCATATCTTTTAAAAACCCAGCGCTATTTTTCCCAATGGCACCTAAGTAATTCAGCGCCGTACTAGAGATTTGCGAGATATTAAGATGGTTGATAAAATCATCCAGTGAAGGCTGTAAAAAGGCAATGGGGGTGGGGAGCTGATAATCAATTGTTTTAAAATAGATTTGAATACGCTCAATCATCGAGACATCAAAGGTATTAACAATTGTACCAATGGAGGTAATCGAGTAGACTAAAGGACCAAACAATAAAACAGAGAGCAAAAGCGTTGAAAGCAAAGCCGCTAAATGCCTACTTTTAAGTAAGCGATAGAATTTGAGATTGATATTGTACGTTGCCATTGCAAGCAAGGAAGCAATGGTGATAATCATCAAAAAAGGCTGATAAAGCGTGATGATGGAGTACAAAACAGCTAAAAAAAGTGCGGTTAAAAAAAAGCGGTGTTCATTCATCCATCAATCCTCAAAAAGTCCACTTTGTATCAGTGGTGGGGTTAATCTAAAAAGCTCATAGGTTTTAGGCGTAACAAGTCTTCCCCTAGCGGTTCGCTCGATATAGCCATTAGCTAAAAGATAAGGCTCTATCACATCTTCTATGGTTCCCTCATCTTCACTCAGTGCCGCGGCAATCGTACTTAAGCCCAGTGGTCTGCCTTTGGTTTGAATCAATAGCTCAAGATATTTGATGTCCAATTCATCAAAGCCCAAATCATTCACACCCAGCTCATTCAAGCCATATTGTGCTTGTATTTTATTGATGCTTTCTTCATTTGCCACATCCGCATAATCTCGAATACGTTTTAATAAGCGCAAGGCAATACGAGGTGTTCCGCGAGAACGCCTCGCAATTTCAACCGAAGCATCATCTAAGCAGAGTTTTTCAAGTTTTTTAGAAGCACGAACGATGATATGCGCTAGCTCTTCTTTGGTGTAAAACTGTAACCTAAAATGCATGCCAAATCGGTCTCTAAGAGGTGAGCTTATCATCCCTGCTCGTGTGGTTGCACCGATGAGAGTAAAGCGTGGCAAATCTATCTTAATAGTTTGTGCTGCAGGACCAGAGCCGATAATGATATCAAGCCTAAAATCTTCCATAGCTGGATACAAAATCTCTTCAATAGCAGGAGAGAGTCTATGAATTTCATCGATAAATAAGATATCCCCTTCTTGTAGATTGGTCAAAATCGCCGCTAAATCACCGCTTTTTTCAATCATCGGTGCGGCGGTAATTTTGATGTTCGAGCGCATTTCATTGGAGATGATATACGCCAGTGTCGTTTTCCCAAGACCTGGAGGGCCAAAGAAAAGCACATGGTCTAAACATTCAGAGCGTTTAAGGGCGGCTTGAATAAAGACTTGAAGGTTTTTTTTAATTTTTTCTTGACCTATATAATCTTCAAATGAAGTCGGTCTAAGGCTTTTTTCATAGTCACTCTCAAAGGAGATTTTTTCAATTTCGACGATGCGTTCCATGCGCTTACTTTGTGTAGGTGTGTTCAGTACTTGGGAAAGAGCGTTCTTGAACCTCTTTGATATAACGATCCAGTGCCTCTTGAACCAGTACACCACCCTCTAAATAACGTTTGACAAACTTGGGTTGGAAGGCTTGGAAAAAGCCTAGCATATCACTCCACACAAGCACTTGACCATCGGTATATTTTCCAGCACCAATGCCAATAGTAGGAATACTCACCGCTTCTGAGATACGTCTTGCCGCATCTTCAACAACCCCTTCAATAACCAAACTAAAAGCCCCTGCTTTTTCAACGGCTTTGGCATCTTCAATGAGTTCTAAAATATCTTCTTCACTTCTTCCACGTACTTTATAGCCACCCTCGCTTCTAACGAACTGTGGCATTAAACCAATATGCCCCATGACCGCAATTGAGTTAGAGGTGAGTGCTTCGATAATGTGAGCTCTTTTGACGCCACCTTCTATTTTGAGCGCATGAGCACCTGTTTCGCTGTAAACACGTGAAGCATTATGAAGCGCCATTTTTTCATCAGTATAGGTTCCAAAAGGCATATCACACACGATGAAGGTATCGCGTGCGCCAGCGCAAACCGCCTTGGTATGGTAAAGCATCACTTCCATACTGGCTGAAAGCGTATCAGGTTGTGCGTTAAAACTCATATTGAGGCTATCGCCCACTAAGATGATGTCCACTTTTGTGTCAAACAAAGAGGCAAAAAGGGCATCATACGCTGTGATAACGGTTAAAGGAGTATTTCCTTTACTTTTTTTAATGGATGTAATTGTTTTCATGGAGAGGATTATACCCAATTTTTTGACAAGAAAATTTTAGATTAAACATGGTACAATTTAGAACTTCGGAGGTAAGCAACATGGGTATTTTGACACAATTGGAAGTGGATTTTGATATTGAAATTGTTGAAGATTTTATCTCCCACTATGCTATTATGTGCGAAAACATGGAGCCTTTGATTATAGGCTTAAATAAAAAAGAGCGCTACCATGAAAATATTGGAGAACTTTTTCGTATTTTTCATAATATGAAATCAGCCGCAGGCTTTTTAAAGTTAGAGCCTATTATCAAACTAGCAGTTTTATGTGAAGATGTTGTGGAAGAAGCAAGGCTTTTAGAAGGGCCTGCGAGTGAGCCTTTTATTGATTGGCTATTATTGGTGAGTGATCAGTTTGAACGCTATAGGCGTGATGTCGAACACGATGCCGCCTTTTTTACAGTATTAAACCCTTTGATTATTAAAGTACCTCATGTTTTGGAGAAAGAGTGAAACAACTAGTTGCCTATATCACGGCAGGATTTCCTGATATTTCGTTTTCATTAGATACGATTGCTGCTTTAAAAGAAGCGGGTGTCGATAAACTAGAGTTGGGTATTCCTTTCTCAGACCCTGTGGCTGATGGTCCTATTATTGAGCGAGCTAATCTTGAAGCGTTAAACAGAGGATTCAAGATGCAAACCTTGTTTGACATCTCTACAGCAGTTGCTCCTATGATTGAGACATATTGGATGGGATATTTTAATCCATTTTATCGAAAAGGGATGGAAGCATTTGTCAAGCAAGCACTTACATGTAATGTTAAAGGGTTTATTATTCCAGACCTGCCATACGAAGAAGCACTAGCGTATGAACCTTTGATGCAAGCGCATCATTTATCGATGATTTCGTTTGTTGCCCCCACGGATAGTAAAGAGCGTATTGCTAAAATCGTTCCCAATGCCAAAGGTTTCATCTATCTTGTGGCGTATGCAGGCATTACAGGTGCTCATGCGAGTGAGGATTTAACAAAGACCATAGCTTTGATTAAAGAGCAGAGCCAAACACCATTATTTGTTGGTTTTGGGGTCAATGAAAAAACAGCCAAAGAGCGTGCGCGTGGTGTGGATGGTGTCATTGTTGGAAGTGCTTTGGTGGAAGTCATGTTAGATGAGAGTTTGAGTTTAAGTGAGCGTATTAAAAAAATTGCCCTTCGTGCTAAAACGATTAAAGAGAAAATTAATTCTTAAAGGGTTTGAAGAGTATTAATAGTTTTGGCAGTAATAAAAGTGCTGCCAAAAGCGATGAAAACATCACGAGTACCGTGAGCAGTCCAAAATAGATTGTCGGTATAAAGTTTGAGACGACTAAAATCAAAAATCCCATCATAATGGCTAAAGACGTATAATACATCCCATACCCAATGCTTGCATGAGAGCGTAACATCGCTTCTAAATAATTTCCTTGCACCAGTTTTAATTCGTGTTGAAAGCGATGAATATAATGAATCGTATCATCCACGCCAATACCTATACTAATAGCTGCAATCGTAATAGTCATCATATCTAAAGGAATACCAAGCCACCCCATAAACCCAAAGATAGTGCTCATTGGAACGATATTAGAGACAATCGCAATGGTAGCTACATGTAAAGAGCGAAACAAAAGAATAAACATTCCCCAAATAATCAAAACCACCACACTCAGTGTCACGATTTGCGAGAAGAAAAGGCTTTGGAGCATGTTGTTATATAAAACCATCAATCCTGAAAGTTTTGTTTCTCCAATGTCTGAGGGAATTAAAGATGAAAGGTCTTGGTTCATGCGAGCTAAGAGTTCATTACGGCGTAAATGTTCATTAGAATCGACGATACGTGTTGTAAAACGTGCTTCATTGGCTTCGACATTGACGTAAGGATCTAAGATAAACTTACGATAATTGGATGGAAGTTTGTTGTATAAAAGAGCCAGCTGAAAGCTGTCTAGTTCTTTATTTTCATTGAGGCTTTTTCCAATTTCTAACATGGTTGAGAGGGATTGAACATTGCCAATTTCACCAATACTTTTTAAATAATCATGGACACGTTGAATAGCTTCAATTTTACGAGGTGTAAACCAATACTGTGCAGCACTCTTTTCTTCTTCAAACTCAGCTTCAAATTCATCAAGTGTTTCTGGAAGAATTGTTTTAGGCTCCTCTTTAAAAGATAAGATGATATCTAAAGGAGTGGTGCCTCCTAAATGTTGGTCAATGACTTTCATACCTTGATAAATCGCGGTATTTTCTTTAAAATAGTTGATAAAGCTATTTTCAACAATGAGACGAGAACTTCCTGTTATTCCAATCATGAAAATGAACAAGCTTATAATAAGTACTTTTTTACCATGATGTTCTGTTAAAGAAGCGCACAGTGTTATAGGAGAAAAACGGAGTTCAAAGCTTTTTATCGGTTGCTTTTTAGGCAGTAATATCATGATGGCAGGAAAGACCAAAAAAGCGATGATTAACGATAAAGCAATGCCTACGCTCATCATCCATCCTAGATTAATAATAGGCAAAATACCCGAGAGCAATAAAGATGAAAAGCCTGCAATAGTTGTGATAATAGCAAAAAAAGAAGGGTTTGCTTTGGATAAAACGGTGTTGAGGATCAGTTTGTATTGATTAGAACGTCTGTATTTGAGTGCCAGTTCACGGTAGCGGACCATCAAATGCAAAATAACCGAAAGTGTTATAATGAGCTGTAAAGAGACAAAGTTAGAAGAGATAACCGTTACTTCCCATCCCATAAAACCTAAAATTCCTGTGGTTGCAATGACTGAGAAGATACTGATAATAACAGGAATAAATATCCACCGTAGTTGTCTAAAAATGAGCCAAAGTGTGAAAATTACAAGGCTAAGAAGGAGTGTTCCAAAAATAGAAAGATCTTTCTTGACAAAACTGACAAGATCATCAGCAATCATATTAACCCCTCCTAAAAAGAGGTCTCCACTGGCTGTATAGTCTGACATCACAGCTCGGATTTGTTCGATAGCATCATGTTCTTTTTGACGTTGTTTGTCTCTGTATAGTTTGAAAGCTTTATCGAGTTCACTTAAGCGAGTCTCTTCTTCAAGACTTAAAGGCTCAAGAGCTTTTTTATCTTTGAGTGCTGTTCTTTCATCTTTCATCGCTTCGGCTTCAAGGTCTGGTTTGAGATGTAAAAGAAGTGCCGTTGTCGTGAAATCAGAACTGACTAAATTGTCTTTATATAAAGGGCTCTTTAAAAATTCTTGTTTGGCTAAGGCTAAATCCACCGTTGAAGAACGAAGGGTTAACACCTCGTCCACAAGCTCTTTGACAGGTCTTGGAGGGCTTTGCAAGAGAGGAACTGTTAGAATGGAGGTAATCCTTTGGATACGGTCAATTTTTAAGAGTTCTTGACTTAAAGATTCGATGGTGCTCAGTGTTTGAGGTGAAAAGAGGTCATCTTTTGGTGAATAGGCAATCACTAAAAAATCATCACCCTTATAGCGCTTGGATACGCGCTTAGCATAATTTAAATCCGCATCGTGTTCTAAAAGGAGTGTTTCAGCAGATGCATCAATCTCAAGCTTCGTTGCTCCATACGATAAAATAAGAATACATGTAAAAAGAACACACAATACTGTTCGAGGAAACGCAAGTACAATCTGTGTGTAAAGGTACTTTAACATGAAAATTTCGAAAGATTAGTGAAGTTTTTCAAGAAGTTTTTCAAAAGATTCTTTAGCGAGTATATCTGCAAACTGTGTACGATACGTTTGAATGATACTAACCCCTAAAATATCAACATCATAGATAAGCCACTGGTCATTTTTATCTTTATAAAACTTATAAATAATTTCATACACTTCACTATTTTTAATGAGGTGTGTTGTGAGATGAATACGAGCATCTTTGATTTTTTCAAGATTTTTAATAACAATTTTCTCATCGGTATAAAGGTCTAATTTTTCCATATACGAATTTTTGAGTTTTATTTCAAAGGCTTTTGTAAAACGGGCTTGTTTTTCAGCACCGATACTTTCCCATTGTTTGCCACCAAGGGCAAGTTTGGACATCAGTGCATAATCAAAAATAGCATCAAAAATAGTAAATATTTTTTGTGCTTTATCTGCTTTTTGAATCTTAGAATCCCTTAGGATAGTTGTTGCAAGGTCAATATTAGTTTGCATGAAAGGGGTGATTTCTTTCTCTTCTAATGCATTTAATGGAAGGGAGACAAGGAGACATAAGGTTAAAAGTGTTAAAAAATATTTCACGATACTATTCACTTATACGTTTATTTCGACGAGATTCATAAAGATTTCTTAAAAAAGGATATAAATCAATCGCATCTTTTTTGAAAGAATCATATTCCTCAAAATGTAAAGAGGTTCGATTGACAGCTAAAAACCCTTTGAGAAGTAACTCTTCTTCGAAACTGTCTAAAAGATTAGCATTGCGTGCTTCAACGTAAGCCAGAGGATTTGCCCAAGAATCACCAAAAAGACCTACAACATCACGTGCATTTGATGGACCTAATAAAGGAATAACAATATGAAAGCCACTGCCAACGCCATAAAATCCTAAGGTTTGCCCTAAATCTTCGCTGTGTTGCTTTAAACCAAAATCACTGCTCGCAACATCCATAAATCCAACAATACCTAAGGTAGAGTTAATGACAAATCGTCCTAATTCTTCCATACTGTTTTGAAATTTTAATTGAAGAATGTTATTGATAAAACGGATAGGGAATAATAAATTGTCCGCAACATTAGCGATACCTTCTCGTGCAGGTTGAGGTACAATATAGGCGTATCCTTGTGCAGTTGGCTTGAGCACATATTCATAAACGTTGTCATTGAATGTTGTCATGATTCTGTTATAGCCGCTCAAAGGATCAAAAAGCGTTTCTTCTTTATCTGCAGAAAACTCATTTTCTATATCAGAGGGAGAAGATGCTAGCATCAATGAACAGGCAAACACAAAAGAGAGCAAAAAGCGCATATTTGATAACCTTGTCAATAGTGAAAAATTTCAAGATTATAGGATTTTTTTCATTTAAAGTAAATAAAAGAAGAAACTAAAGAGAGTACTTTTGCATAAAAACAAGCAAAATTTAATCTTTTTTTGAATATAATCACCCTCCAAATCTCACACACACCAATCCTTTACGGTTGCAGTTTACGCTGTTGATGGGTGTGGAGGCAAAACCAAAAAAACACAAGGAGCATATTCATGGTAACCATGAAAGACCTATTAGAATGTGGTGTACACTTCGGACACCAAACAAGACGTTGGAATCCAAAGATGAAAAAATTCATCTTCGGAGAACGAAAAAACATCTATATCGTAGATTTACAAAAAACACTACGTTATTTTAGATATACCTACAATGTTGTAAAAGATGCAGCAGCTGAAGGTAAAACAATGTTGTTCGTTGGAACAAAAAAACAAGCAAGTCAAGCGATTAAAGAATACGCAGAAAAATGCGGCATGCCATATGTTAATCACAGATGGTTAGGCGGAATGTTAACTAACTACCAAACAATCAGACAATCTATCCGTAAACTTGACATCATCGAAAAAATGGAAGAAGATGGACAAATCGACCTTCTGACTAAAAAAGAAGCGTTGATGCTTAGAAGAAAAAAAGAAAAACTTTTGGATTACCTAGGCGGTATCCGTAATATGAAAAATCTTCCAGATATGATTTTTGTTATTGACACCGTAAAAGAAAAAATTGCTGTACAAGAAGCTAGAAGACTTGGCATTACTGTTGTTGCGCCACTTGATACCAACTGTGATCCAGATGTTGTTGATTTGCCAATTCCAGGAAATGATGACGCGATTCGTTCAATTCAACTTTTCTGTAAAGAGATGTGTGAGGCGATGACTGAAGGTTATGAAATCCGTTCAAAAGATGCTCCAGCAACTGAAGAAACAGCTGAAATTAGCGAAGAAGAGAAAAAAGAACTTATCAATGAAGCGGTAAGTGAAGAAGACTTTTCAGTAGAGGAAGGCGAATAATGGCTGAAATTACCGCTGCTTTAGTTAAAGAGTTACGTGAGTCAACGGGCGCTGGTATGATGGACTGTAAAAAAGCACTTGTCGATACAGACGGTGATTTTGAAGCGGCAACAGCCCTTTTGAGAGAAAAAGGATTGGGTAAGGCGGCTAAGAAAGCTGACAGATTGGCAAGTGAAGGATTGGTTAACGTTCATGTTGATGCAAGCCTCAAAATGGCAACGGTGAGTGAAATCAACGCTGAGACAGACTTCGTTGCAAAAAATGAAGGCTTTATCAACTTAACCAAAGATACCACAGCACACATTCAAGCAACCAATGTTGAAACAACAGAAGAGTTGATGAAAACAACCATTAATGGCACTGTATTTGAAGAATATTTCGCAACTAAAGTTGCCACCATTGGTGAGAACCTCGTTGTCAGACGTTTTGCAACATTAAAAGCAGGCGCTAATGGCGTTGTAAATGGTTATGTTCATTCAAACGGACGTGTGGGTGTTTTAATTGCTGCAAGTTGTGACAGTGAAGCAACGGCTCAAAAAGCAGGTGAATTTATTCGTAACCTTTGTATGCATGCAGCAGCGATGAAGCCAAGTTTCTTAAGTTACACAGAGCTTGACCCTGCGTTTGTTGAGCAAGAAACAATCGGTATCAAAGCAGATATTGAAAAAGAAAATGAAGAGTTAGCACGTTTGAAAAAACCTTTGAAGCGTATGCCTTTATTTGTTTCTCGTGTTCAATTAACAGATGCTGTGTTAGCAAATGCAAAAGCTGAGATGGAAGCTGAACTTAAAGCACAAGGTAAGCCTGAGCAAATTTGGGATAAAATCATTCCTGGTCAATTGGAAAGATTTATCGCTGATAATACACAGCTTGACCAACAATACACACTTTTAAGCCAATTCTATGTTATGGACGATAAAAAGACTATTGCACAAGTGGTAGAAGAAAAAGCAAAAGAGCTTGGTGGTAAAATCGAGCTTGTAGGCTATGTTCGTTTCGAACTTGGCGAAGGCTTAGAAAAAAAAGCATGTGATTTCGCTAGCGAAGTTGCAGAGCAACTTAAATAAGTTTTACTAAATTAAGGTGAAGAGTTTTGTACTCTTCACCGCTTTCTCACTTTAAAGGACAGTAATGCCTTTACTTCGGCTCGATAATATTGCACACTCATTTGAATACCCTTTGTTTGAAAATGTTTCTATTGCTTTACATGTAAAAGAATCTATGGCAATTTTGGGTGTGAGTGGCTGTGGCAAATCAACACTTTTGCATATTGGCGCCACATTGTTAAAACCTAAGCAAGGGATGGTGAGCATTTTAAATCAGAATGTTTACCAACAAACTGAAGA
Organism: uncultured Sulfurospirillum sp.; assembly: GCA_964441765.1. Taxonomy (GTDB): domain Bacteria; phylum Campylobacterota; class Campylobacteria; order Campylobacterales; family Sulfurospirillaceae; genus Sulfurospirillum. The sequence goes on along the minus strand of CAYTVI010000010.1, from coordinate 31,272 downwards.
GAGTAGATTGCATTTAAGACGTTATGATGTTGGTATTATTTTCCAGTCTCACTATCTTTTTAAAGGTTTTTTTGCCAATGAAAATGTTGAGCTAGCCTCTTTAATCAGCGGTGAAGTGATGGATGAGCGTCTTTTAAAAAAGCTTGGTATTGATAAAATAATGCATCAAAAGATTGGTGATTTATCAGGTGGGCAACAACAAAGAGTTTCCATTGCAAGAGTGTTGGCAAAAAAACCTAAGATTATTTTTGCGGATGAGCCTACGGGAAACTTAGATGATAAAACAGCCCATGAAGTGATGGATGTTTTACTTGAATACACCGAAGAAAATAATGGTGCTTTGTTATTGGTAACGCACAATCAAAATTTAGCAAAAGCGTGTACATATGTCAGGCATTTGCATCTGGATGGTTTAAAAGAGGAGGCTTAAGATGGAATCACTCATCGCATTGATAGGTGAAAACCAAGTTATTCTTTTTTTCCTTTTATTTGCCAGACTCAGTGGTCTTTTTGCTTTTTTCCCCTTCTTTTCACACGGTAATATTCCCATTTCTCTTAAAACAGCCATTACTCTTTTTATGGTTATTTTTTTATTTCCTTTATTACCTCCTTTACATGTAAAACCAACCCTTACGTTTTTAGCATTAGCGATTTGCAGTGAACTTTTAATAGGATTTGTTGCAGGACTTTTTTTAAGTATTGTTTTCGCTATTTTGCAACTTGCAGGCATGCAAATATCGTTTATTATGGGATTTACGATGGCAAACGTTATTGACCCTCAAACAAGTACAGCCATTCCATTAATGTCGCAATTACTTTCTTTGATTGGTTTGATGATTATCCTAGCCTTCAATGGTCACCACCAAATGCTCTTATTTATCTCAGAATCCTTGCACGTTTTACCGTTAGGAACGTTTTACCCTCAAGAAAATATTATGCTCTATTTAGCAAAAGCAGTAACGGGTATGTTTGTCTATGGATTTATCCTCTCTTTCCCCGTTGTGGCTTTTTCACTTCTGTTGGATGTTGTCTTTGGAATGCTCATGAAAACGATGCCACAATTTAACCTTTTGGTTGTGGGATTTCCTATTAAGATAGGTGTTTCTTTTATTGTTTTGGTTGCTACACTCGCTTCAATGATGCTTATTTTTAAAAAAGAATTTTTGGAGGCAATGAATCATTTGACCCTTCTTTTTGTGCATTAAAGCAATCATAATTTTTTTTATACTACAATCAGCTACAAATTCTCTTAGGAGTAACAATGCGCCTGCTTCTACTCAACAATAACCCCGCAGTTTCAAGATTAATCAAACTAAGTGTCGATAAAGTCGGCTATGAATTGGATGAGTTTGAGGACTATGGGATTGTCCCCTTAAATCACTATGATCTTATTATGGTGGATAATGAGTGTTACGATGAAGCAGAGCTTGAAACACTGTGTGAACAGAGCCATTGTCAGTATGTTTTGTATATTTGCCAACGTGGTTCTAAAAAACCAGAATTTGCCAATATGGCATTAGAAAAACCTTTTTTACCAACAGATTTTTTAACTCTTTTGGAAAAAATCAAAAATGTTTTAGCCAGCCTAAAGCCAGAAGAGTCAAAGAGTGTTGAAGAAGAGATTGACTTATCTGAAGACGAGCCTGAAGTGGCTCTTCAAAATGTAGCTGCTTTTGACATTGATGGTATCGATACTTTTGGTGTTGAAGAGGAAGCTCCTCTTCAAAGTGATATTGCATCGGAGAAAGAAGAACTCTTAAACGAAGAAGATATTTCGATGGGTATGCCTGAGATGCAAGAGGAAGATGATACTTTAGATTTGCCAACATTTGATTTAGATGTACATGAAGAAGACCTTACGATGCCTTTCATGCGTAAAGAAGTCAATGATGAAAACAGTGAGGATGATGATATTTTTATCTCCGAAGAAACGATAGCTATGAATGCTTCATCTCCTGAGGCAGAAGAGAAAATCGAAGAAGCATTTAATGCAACATCGATCTTGGATAAAGATGAGATTAATGAAGTGAAACAACTTTTAGATGAGAGTGAAGAGGAATCTCTTGATTTAGAAAGTGCTTTTGAGGTATCAGGGGCAGAGCCTTTAGACGAAGATGCTGTAGAAGAAGACAATAGCGATCTTTTATTTCAAGAAACAGCTCTTAGAATTGAAGATGGTGATGATGAAAAAGAATTTGCTTTGGATGATATTTTTACGCAAAACGCATTAGAAGATAACAAAGAAGAGCTTTCTTTTGAAGAGATCGATGAAGATAGCTTAGAAGCAGAAGATATTGGATTAGAAGAGGAAGAACTGATTATCCCAACACAAGAAGAAATGATAGATGATTTTGAAGAGGATATTGAAGAAAAAATCGAAGAAGAATTAGAAATGGCTATGGACGATGAGATTGCAGTTTTATCTCAAGTGCATTCAAGTGATTTTGACTCGTTGGATGATTTGAATGAAAATGCCATCAAACGTGCTTTTGGTGAAGAGGTTGAAGAAAGCCAAGAAACACCTATGAAAAAAGATGAAGATGTAGCCATCATTCGCGGTGAGATAGAAAACACGATTGCTCGTAGCCTCTCAGGGCTTGCCCAAAGCGATATTTTACGCGAGGCTCTTAAAGGAATGCGCATTAATATTTCCATTACTTTTGATGAGAAAAACTAGCTGTGAAAGGTAATATTTTAGTCATTTCAGGTCCTAGCGGTTCAGGAAAGAGCTCTTTAATGAAAGAGGTATTGACACAAATTCCTGATACCTATTTTTCAATTTCTAGCACAACACGAGCTCCAAGAGAGGGAGAAGTGGATGGTATTAATTACCACTTTATTTCAAAAGATGAATTTGAACAAGATATCGATGCAGGATTTTTTTTAGAGTGGGCAAAAGTGCACGATAACTATTATGGAACTTCCTTAAAGCCAATTCTAAAAGAGCTTCATGAGGGAAAGTTGGTCATCTGTGACATTGATGTACAAGGTCATAAAATTGCGCGTGAAAAATTAGGCAATTTTATTACGTCTGTTTTTATCACGACACCGGATCAAAAAAGCCTTAAAGATAGACTGGATAAGCGCGGAACAGATTCATCACAAGTCATACATAAACGATTGCTTAATGCTGTTTCAGAGATGACTCGTATGAGAGAGTATGACTTTTTGCTGATTAATGATGATTTTGAAAAGACACTCATGCAACTTTTATGCGTTGCTCGTGCTTCACGCACTAAAATGACACTCATAGACAGTGGTGATTTTCTAAGTCAGTGGGCGAATATCGATTAGAAAACTGCCTCATCTTTCGTTTATAAAAAAATGCTATAATGCGCAGACAAAATTTTTACATGTAAACAAATAAAAAGGAGAAAAAATGGGTCCAAGTGTTCAGCAATTGCTGATAATTTTACTCATCGTTGTGTTGCTTTTTGGAGCAAAAAAAATTCCAGAACTTGCAAAAGGTATTGGTTCAGGTATTAAAAACTTTAAAAAAGCAGTGAAAGAAGATGAAGAAGCAACAGCGAATGTTGATAAAGTCGAAGCGAAGTCTGAAACGACCGCTGCTCCTACCGCTACACCTGCAACTCCTGTCACAGATGATAAAAAATCTGTTTAAGGGTAACGATTGAAAAAATTGGTTATTGATGCAATTACGCAAGAACTACAAAGAGAGTTTGTTTTAGAAAAGCCTGCCAATCTCTCTTTTGGACACTATGCAACACCCCTTGCTTTTTCACTAGCAAAAGAGCTTCGAAAATCTCCCGTTGCTATTGCAGAAGAGATAAGTGCACGTTTTAATACTCATGATATTTTTCAAGAAGTGAGTGCTCTAAAAGGGTATATTAACTTTAAACTTAGTCCAAAATTTTTAGATAATTATGCTTCATGGGCACTTGAAAATGAAGATGCTTTTGGTAAAGAAGAACATAATGAGACGATTTTACTCGAGTATGTCAGTGCAAATCCTACAGGTCCTTTACACATAGGTCATGCAAGAGGTGCGGTGATGGGAGATGCGTTGTATCGTATTGGTACGCATCTAGGGTATAAAATCACTAGTGAATATTATGTCAATGATGCAGGAAATCAGGTTGATTTATTAGGTCTTTCGCTTTATCTTTCAGGACGTGAGCATATTTTAGGTCTTGAAGTAGAATGGCCACAAGAGTTCTATCGTGGGGAATATATTGTTGATTTGGCTCATGTCGCTCGTAAAGAACTCGGAGATACTATTTTTCAAGATGAAAACAACATTCAGCTTCTTTCTTCTTGGGGTAAAGATAAGATGCTAGAGCTCATTCGCTCTAATCTTGCTGATGTTGGCATTGAATTTGAACAATTTGTAAGTGAAAAATCACTCTATGATCAATGGGATGTAAGTTTCCAAAAGCTTCTCAAAAATGGTAAGACTTATCAAGAAGAGGGTAAAACGTGGATTCGTTCCACTGAACTTGGCGATGAAAAAGACCGTGTGGTCGTACGTGAAGATGGACGACCTACGTATTTAGCAGGTGATATTATTTACCATGACTATAAATTCCAAAGAGGGTATGATCATTATATCAACATTTGGGGTGCGGATCACCACGGATATATTCCACGGGTTAAAGCAGCTATCAATTTTTTAGGTTATGATGAAACAAAGTTAGAAGTACTTTTGGCTCAAATGGTTTCACTCCTTAAGGGCGGTGAGCCTTATAAAATGAGTAAGCGAGCTGGTAATTTTATCTTGATGAGTGATGTTGTCAGTGAAATTGGTAGCGATGCCCTGCGTTTTGTTTTTTTGAGCAAAAAATCAGATACTCATTTAGAATTTGATATCGATATTTTTAAACAAGAAGATAATAATAATCCTATTTTTTATATCAACTATGCGCACGCACGTATTAATCAAATTTTTGCCAAAGCAGGTAAAAGTCTCAATGATATTAAAAATGTGAGCTTAGCTAGCATGAATGAAGAAGCGCAAAATCTTCTTTTTAGTGCGCTTTTGCTGCCAGAAGTTTTAGAAGATGCTTTTAGCTCAAGACAAGTGCAAAAAGTAACGGAATATCTTAAAAACTTAGCGGCTTCATTGCATAAGTTCTATAATGAAAACCGTGTTGTCGGAAGTGTGGAAGAGGATCAACTTTTAAAGCTTTTTGCTATTGTTGCGCTTTCGCTTCGTGTAGGACTTCGACTTATAGGAATTACTGCTAAAGATAAAATGTAAGAGCTTAAAGTGAATCAGAAGCACTTTATAACTTCGCTTATTAGACTTTGTATCAAAAATCCAAAAATTTTTCTTTTAGCCCTTCTTCTTGGAGGGCTTTTTTACTCATATGAATTTTTTTATGCACGAAATACGATGGTTTATGCAGGGCTTCCCTCCTCTAAAGAGCATTTCACACGTATTTTTCGAAATGATGCGTATATGGTTGGTTATTCAGACAGTAAAAGTAATCCTTTATGGGTCGTGTATAAATTAACTTCCCCCAATACCAATGTTTCACATCTTAAACGTCCTGATCATTTTAAACGTGATTGGCGAAATTTTTGGTTGATTACAAGTGATGATTATACGCATAGTGGTTATGATAGGGGACACATGGCACCCAATCATGCCATTGCACTTCTTTATGGTAAAGAAGCGCAAAGAGAGACTTTTTTAATGACCAACATTACACCACAAAAGCCATCGTTGAATCAAAAAATATGGCAATCTCTTGAAGAGATAGAGCTCTATCAATTTACAGCAAATGCGAAAGCACTATGGGTTTTTACGGGACCTCTTTTTCATGGAAAAGCAAAATATATCAATCATTCTTCGGCTATTGAAATTCCCCATGCTTTTTATAAAATTTATATCAAAATACGAGACAACGAGAAAATTGAAACACTTTCATTCATTATTCCTCAAACGGTCAAATCACATGAGAAACTCGAAAAATATGTTGTGAGTATTGATGAAATTGAAAAGCAAAGCGGGTTTGATTTTTTAAAAGAACTCGATGATCACTTAGAAGAAAGTGTTGAGGCAACAAAAGGTGTTTTAAGCGATTGGTTAGCCATAAACTGATCAGAACAGGTTTTACATGTACCGTTCATCACCATGAAACTATTATGAATAGAAAAACCACTTTTCATTTCAATAGTTTGTAAAAGAGTCTTTGTATCAATAAAGACATCTTCTACCGCACCGCACTGTGTGCATAAAAGATGCACATGAGGCACTTTTTTAATCTCATATTGCTGTTTTTGATGAGGAAGTTTAACTTCTTCTAAAATATGAAATGAAATAAGATCATTGATATTACGATATAAAGTTGCTTTTGACATTGTAGGGTATTTTCGAACAATAGCATCATAAAGGGTGTCAATATCAACATGCCCAAACATATCAATACAATCTAAGATTGCCAAGCGCTGATGCGTTGATTTTAGATTGCTGGCTTTTAGGACATCTTTAAAGCGATCCATGATACCTACCTCTACTTATTTTAATAAGGAAATTTTATAAAAGCCGAGCTTAATAAGATATTAACTATCCTATTTAGGAAATAAAAATAATTGACTTTAGTCCTAAATAATATTTAGTACTATTTAAGATTAAAAATCATATAATTTTCTACATCTTAAAAAAGGAGTAGAAATGAAAATTTCTAGGGTTTTAAGTTTCTGTGCAATCAGTGCAACGGTGTTGTTTGGGGCAAACAACTTAGTCGATAAAGTCAAGCAAAATGGTATGCAAGCCATTCCTAATAGTAATTATGAATTACTTAAACTAATTGATGATCCTAAGGATCCAATCACAGATGCAAAAGTAGAACTTGGTAAAAAGCTTTACTTTGATCCACGTATGTCAAAAAGCTCACTCATTAGCTGTAATACGTGTCATAACTTAGCCATTGGTGGGACTGATGGAATTTCTGCAGCGATTGGTCATGGATGGACAGCCAATCCTGCGCATTTAAATTCACCGACAGTTTATAACTCAGCTTTTTTTAAAGCACAATTTTGGGATGGAAGAAGTCCTCACTTAGCTGATCAAGCACAAGGTCCTGTACAAGCGGGTCCAGAAATGGCTGCTCCTCCAAAGCTCGTTGAAGAGCGCATTAACTCTATTCCTGAATATATCGAAGAGTTCAAATTCGCATACGGTGATAAAGTCAAAATCAATTTTGAAAAAATTACCTCAACCATTGCTATTTTTGAAAAAACATTGGTTACACCTTCTCGTTTTGATGACTTCCTCAATGGAAATGAGAACGCTTTAACAAAAGCAGAAAAAGAGGGGCTTGAAGTTTTCATTGATAAAGGATGTGCTGCATGTCACAATGGTATAGCCCTTGGTGGAACAATGCAACCTTTCCAAGTAGCAGGCAAGTATAAATTTGCATCACTTGGTGGTTTTGCAGGAGATAAAAATGGTATGGTCAAAACACCAACCCTAAGAAATATTACAGAAACTGCGCCATATTTTCATAATGGTGCGATTTGGACTCTTAAAGAAGCCATTCAAGAGATGGGAAGTACACAACTTGGTATTACAATTAGCGATGCAGAAGCAGGAAAAATCGAGACTTTCTTAAAAGCATTGAAAGGTCGCAAACCAGCTATAACCTATCCACAATTGCCAGAGAGTACCTCAAAAACACCAAAGCCTGATTCAAGAATGTAGGGTTTATTGGCTTCGTGTGAATTGTATTTCACACGAAGCTTTTTTAAAGAGTAACTTAAATACCTCTTATTTTTTTCATCTCATCTTCTCTTTCTTTCAAGAAAAGCTCTAAGTTATATTTCAAACGGTAAGCAGGTGTCATTAAATGAATGAGAATATCTCCCATATCAATAACCGTCCAATTATCATCTGCATCCACATTTAAAAAAGTTTCACCAGCACCTTTGAGTTCTGTCTTAAGGTGGTCTAAAAGTGAGAGTCCGTGTCTTTCACCCATCGTCGTTGCGATAACGACAGTGTTGACAAAGTAGTCTTTATTGCGCATATCAAATACTTGTATATCTTCTGCTTTTTTTTCGCTGAGCGCAAAAACAATTTTTTCGATTCGATTATCCATTGGATTCCTTAACTGTTGTAGTAGGCTTGAACTTCGTTGCGGATGGCTTGGGGAATAAACATCTCATCAAACGATTCACGAAGCTTTGTAGAACTGATATTAACATGAATTGGTAAAATTTTCAAGTCCTCTGGATATGAGCGTGTAGCACGTGTTGCTACGACGTATTCAACCAAAGAAGAGAGCTCTTCATAACGACGCCATAAAGGAAGTGTGGCATACGCATCGCTTCCCATGATAAGATAGATATGTGCTTGCGGGTATAAGTGTTTTACATGTAAAACGGTTTCAATGGTAGGAACTTGCCTGTGTTGGTCGCATTCATAGGAGAGAACTTTTGTTTTCGGGGTTGATGCAAATATCTTTTGAAGCCACTCAAGGCGTAAAGCAGGTGGAGCACTAAAGGTCTCTTTAAAAGGGCTTAGAAAGGTTGGAACGACGAAAAGTTGTTCAAGCTCAAGCATTTCTAAAGCTTTTTCGACAATTTTTTCATGTCCAATGTGTGGTGGATCAAATGAGCCTCCAAAAATCGCTATGTTCAACGTTACTCCTCTTGCCCTTAAACTATTTTATACTCTAATTTTGGTAAAATGGGAGCCTTATTATATCAAAAGGAAAACCTATGGCACTCAAAATTGCTATAAATGGATTTGGTCGCATTGGAAGATGCGTTGCTAGAATTATCGATTCACGTGATGATGTTGAGCTTGTGTGCGTGAATGACACAGCTGATCGTGCTATGACAAAACAATTACTAAAATATGATAGCGTTCATGGTATTTTCCCCGGAAGTGTAGAATTTTTAGAAGATGATTATATGCAAATGGGAAAAGCAAAAGTAAAAATGTTTTCAACCCGTGATCCAAAAGCACTCAATTTTCAAGATTATGGCGTGGATGTTGTTTTGGAATGTACAGGTGCATTATTAACACAAAAAGATGCGCAAACCTTTATCGACAATGGCATCAAACGTGTTGTTATGTCAGCACCTGCTAAAGATGACACACCGACATTTGTTATTGGTGTCAACGAAGACACCTATGCGGGACAAGCTATTGTTTCTAATGCAAGTTGTACAACCAACTGTTTAGGACCGGTTGCTAAAATCTTAGATGATGCCTTTGGTATCGATAAAGGTTTGATGACAACGGTTCATGCGTACACGAATGACCAAAATATTTTAGATGTGAAACACTCAAAAGATTTACGCCGTGCACGTGCTGCTGCGGTTAATATGATTCCTACAACTACGGGTGCGGCAAAAGCAATTGGCTTAGTGCTACCACATCTTAAAGGAAGACTACACGGACAGAGTGTGCGTGTTCCAACGCCTAATGTTTCGATGGTGGATTTAAACGTTGTGGTGAAAAAAGCAACCACAAAAGAAGAAGTGAATGCACTTTTTATGGAAGCGTCAAAAGGGTATTTGAAAGGTATTTTAGAAGTAGATGTTGAGCAACGTGTTTCATCGGATTTTGTAACGAGCACATGGAGTTCAATCGTCGCAAGCGATTTGACGCAGGTGATTGGTGGGGATATGATTAAAATCATGGCATGGTATGACAATGAGTGGGGATATTCGACTCGTTTGATTGACATGGCTTTACATGTAAGCAAATAAAAAAGGACAACGGATGATTCGCTCCATCAGAGATTTAGATATATCAGGAAAAAAAGTCTTTATACGTTGTGATTTTAACGTGCCTTTGGATGAGTTTGCGAATATTACAGATGATAGAAGAGTTCGCTCAGCTATTCCTACGATTCGCTACTGTTTAGACCACGGATGTTCCATCATTCTTGCAAGCCATTTAGGTCGTCCTAAGGGTGTTGTGGATGAGAAATACTCTCTTGCACCTGTTCAGATGCGTTTAAAAAGATTGCTTGATACTGAAGTTGTTTTGGCTCAAGATGTGATTGGAAAAGATGCTCAGGAAAAAGCGGCAAACCTTCAAAGCGGTGAAGTGTTGTTGTTGGAAAACTTACGCTTTTCCAAGGGTGAAACCAATAACGATGAGGAGTTTGCGAAAGCTTTGGCTGACATGGCTGAAGTGTATATCAATGATGCATTTGGTGTGTGCCATAGAGCGCACGCTTCGGTTGAAGCGATTACGCATTATTTCAATGAAAAAACATCGGCTGCTGGATTTTTGCTCCAAAAAGAAGTTGAATTTTCAAAAAATCTACTCCGCCGTCCAACGCGTCCTTTTGTAGCTGTTGTGGGTGGTAGTAAAATCAGTGGTAAACTTCAAGCGCTAGTCAATCTTTTACCACGTGTTGATAAATTGATTATTGGTGGCGGTATGGCGTTCACCTTTTTAAAAGCACAAGGCTTAGACATTGGTAATTCTTTGGTTGAAGATGACCTCATTGATGAAGCCAATCGTGTGATGGAAGAAGCAAAACGTTTGGGCGTAAAATTGTATTTGCCAGTGGACGTTGTTGCCGCGCAAACATGTTCCCAAGATGCGACGATTAAATTTGTTACTGTTCAAGAAATCCCTAAAGGATGGATGGGCTTAGATATTGGACCTGCCACGTCACGTTTGTTCAGAGAAGCGCTTGCGGATGCTCAAACGATTTTATGGAATGGACCAATGGGCGTATTTGAGCTTGAAAAGTTTTCAAAAGGAAGCTTTAAAATGTCTCATGTGATTGCTGAAGCACATGCAACAACGGTTGTGGGTGGTGGCGATACAGCAGATGTTGTTGCTCGTGCGGGAGATGCTGATGAGATGACCTTTATCTCAACAGGTGGGGGTGCTAGCTTGGAACTCATTGAGGGAAAAGTACTTCCAGGAGTTAAAGTACTCAGTAATTCTGAGAACGAGTAAATATGATTATCGCTTCAAATTTTAAAACCAACTACACGCGCGCAAAGACAAAAGCCTTTGTGCGCTGCGTTCAAGATTTTATTCATGCATCAAACAGTACACAAGAGGTGCGTATTTTTGCTCCTTTAACGGCACTGGATTGTTTTGATGAAGTCTCTTCTTTGCGTGTGGGTGCGCAAAATTTTTATCCGACGTACAACGGCTCTTTTACAGGCGAAGTGGGGTTTGAACAGCTTGAAGAATTTAGTGTCGATACGCTGCTCATAGGGCACTCTGAGCGACGTCACATTTTAGGTGAGACACAATCATTTATCGCTAAAAAATATGCGTATGCCAAAGAGAAAAAGAGTGAAATTATCTATTGTGTGGGTGAACCTCAAGAGATACGCGAACAAGGCATTGATGCCGTGATGCGTTATATTTGGGAACAATTTGAAGATATTGATATGAGTTATGAACAACTTATCGTTGCGTATGAGCCTGTATGGGCGATAGGTACGGGACTAAGTGCAAGTTTGGCTGATATTGAAGAAGTGTTAGCACGTTTAGCGCAAAAGCTAAGAGCTCCTCTTTTATACGGTGGAAGTGTTAAGGTTGATAATCTAAAGAGCATTTTACATGTAAAGCATTGTCAGGGTGTTTTAGTAGGAACGGCTAGTTGGAATGAAGAGGCATTTTGTAAAATGATAGAAATCGCAGATAGCGTAACCAAAGGATGTGTAAGATGATAATGAAGGGTAAAAAAGGACTTATTGTAGGGATTGCCAATGATAAGTCTATTGCGTATGGTATTGCAAAAGCGTGTTCTGAACAAGGTGCAGAACTGGCATTTACGTATTTAAATGAAGCTTTAGAAAAACGTGTGCGACCCATTGCGGATAAGTTTGGAAGTGATAAAGTGTATGAGCTTGATATCAACAAACCAGAGCATTTAGAATCACTCACGGCATCGATAGAAAAAGATTTTGGTAAGATTGATTTTGTGGTGCACTCTGTTGCGTATGCACCTAAAGAAGCGCTCAGTGGAAAGTTTGTCGATACCACAAAAGAAGCGTTTGATATCGCTCTTGGAACCTCTGCGTACTCTTTAGTCTCTTTAACAAGAGCGTGTTTACCAGTCCTTAATGACAATGGTTCTATTTTAACACTCAGCTATCTAGGTGGTCCAAAATACATTCCTCATTACAATGTTATGGGTGTTGCAAAAGCGGCATTAGAATCAAGTGTGCGTTACTTGGCAGTTGATTTAGGAAGTCGTGGTATTCGTGTCAATGCCATCAGTGCGGGCCCTATTAAGACCTTAGCAGCGAGTGGTATTGGCGATTTTCGTATGATTTTGAATTGGAATGAAACCAACGCACCTTTACGTAAAAATGTCACAACCGATGAAGTTGGAAACAGTGGCATGTATCTGTTAAGTGACCTTGCAAGCGGTGTGACTGGAGAGATTCATTACGTCGATGCGGGTTATAACATTATGGGTATGGGTTTAGATGAAGTGGATGAAGAGGGGCACACGACCTTAGCGTGGGATCGTCGCAAGTAAACATGATACCATCAATACTGTGTAAACTACTCTATGTGGTATTGATGCTTTGTATTATCTCTTTGCTTTCGTTTGGAGCCATTCATTTAGCTCCAAACTCTTTTTTTGCCAGCGGAGAGTTGAATCCTAATATTACTCCAGAAGCCCTAGAACAGCTCAAACGTGTTTATGGGCTTGATAAGTCTTTAGGAATGCAGTTTATTTCATGGTTTAGCGCCATCCTCCAGCTAGACTTTGGTATCTCTTTTGCTAGCGGAAAGAGTGTTCGAGAAGAGATACTCAGTCGTCTTCCTATTACGCTATGGATGAATATCATCAGCCTTATCTTTGTATTTCTTCTCTCGCTTTACTTTGGTATTAAAGCAGCACTCAAGCAAGAACAAGCGTATGATAGAAATGTCAAGCAGTTTGCTCTCTTAAGCTATGCAATGCCCTCATTTTATCTCTCCTTGATTTTAGTGCTTCTTTTTGCAGTAAAATGGAACCTCTTTCCTATCTCTGGTGTACACTCAACACCTGCACCTGTAGAGATAGGGAAATATTATCTTGATATGGCGTGGCATTTAGCTCTGCCTATCTTTGTGATGGTTTTTGGCGGTTTAGGAAGTTTGATTTTATACGTAAGAAGTTTAACACTAAATATTTTGAAAAGTGACTATGTCTTTTTTGCAAAAAGCAGAGGCATAGAGGGAAAAATACTTTTTTGGCATTATATCTTGCCCAATTTATCGCCGCCAATCGTGACAATTTTAGGCTTATCTTTACCTGGATTAATAGGTGGTAGTGTTATCTTAGAATCAATTTTTGCCATTAATGGCATGGGATTATTGTTCTATCAAAGTGCCTTAAGTAGAGACTATCCTGTCATTATGGGTATTTTGATTATTTCATCATTTTTGACATTATTGGGTAATATGATTGCCGATATTGTTCTAACAAAACTCAATCCACATTTTAAAAGGAGAACATAAAATGAAGTACTTATTTGCATGTGCTATGGTTGTACTACTCAGTGGTTGTGCAACATGGAGTGGCATTAAAAGAGATGCAAGCGATGGTGCAGAGTGGACAAAGGAAAAAATTAATAAGGGTGCGGAGTATATTAAAGAAAAAACAGAGTAGGAAAAGTTACATGTAAAGCCTCGAATGGCTTTACATGTAAAGAAGATTATAATCCGCCAAAAAGATTTTTAAGGGCGTTTGGATCGCGTGTAGGTTGGTCATCTTTGGCTGAGTCGTCTGTGTTGATGGAAACCCCACCCGATTCCACAAGTTCGATCTCAAATCCACACAACATACTGGTTAATCGGATATTAATACCACTTTTTCCAATGGCTTTTGATTTTTGATCACTTGGAAGCGTGACAATAGCTTTGCCATTTTGAATTTTAACGTTTGAAATAATCGCTGGGCTCAGTGCTCTTGCAATAAAAATTTCAGGAATATTAGAGTACTCGATACAGTCAATATTTTCATCACTGAGCTCTTTACTGACCGCGTTGATTCTCACACCTCGCGTTCCAACCGTTGCGCCAACAGCGTCAATATTTGGGTGCAAAGACATCAAAGAGACTTTTGCTCTCTCTCCTGGAATGCGCGCACTTCCTACGATTTTGATTAAACCATCTTTGATTTCAGGAACTTCAAGTTCCAATAAAGATTCTAAAAATTTAGGGCTTGTGCGTGAGAGTTCGACATACATACCTTGTGATTTATCAATCATTACTTTTCGAATGACGCTTTTAACCACATTGCCCACTTTAAATTTTTCACCTTTGATACGATTTTTACGAGGTAAAACGGCTCTGATTTCATCAATCTCGATGTAAGTGTTTTCATCATTATCGATACGAACAACGTTTCCAAAAACAGTTTTACCGACAAGTTTTTGGTATTTATCAAAAATATTCGTTTCTAAAAGTCGTTGAATATGGTATTCGAGCTCTTTTTGTAAGGTAGCAGCTGCAGTACGTCCAAGATTATCAAGCGGAAGTTCATACGTTAATTCATCTCCTATTTCAATCTCAGGATCAACTTCTTTAGCCTCTTTAATAGCAATAAAATTTTCATTTCCCTCTAAAAGACGCTCGTCATCAGGATTGACAACAATCACCTTTTGATACAACTTTAAGCTTTTAGTCGCAGGGTCAATTTCAGCGCCGTATTCGTATTGGTTGCCATAAACTTTTTTTGCAGTTTTTACTAAGGCAACCGTAACTGTGTTACGCACTTCATTAATATCAAGCCCTTTTTCATGAGCAATAGATTCGATAATATCTACAATTTTTTCCATAATTTTCCTTAATAAAATACATTTTGGGTGATAGTCGCAATGATAAAAAGTCATCATGGAATTTTAAACGATTGCGAGACGAAGAAAAAGATTATAGCTAAAATCTTCTTGTATTTAACTTTATAAGAGCGAAAGAGTCTTCTTTTAATAAGGAATTTATCGAAAACAAAGTATAATCCGCGATATATCTTTGTGCATGTAAAACGCATCGGATAATTTTTGGCAAAAGAGGACAGGTCATGGAAATCAAATTGGCACGCAACGAAATTAATGGAAAACCAAAAACTATTACGTTAGAGAAAGTGACTGAAATTATTGAAAAAGAGGGACAGAAGATTTTTTATTTCGATAAAGAAAATTCTCATAAAGACCTTGTAAGTTTGGTTGAACACTTTGAAACAAAAGGCTTTAGTGTCTATTTACGCGATATTAAGTATGGTCTTGGTGAAGGCGATTATATGTACGAAGTACATATTTTATAAGGTTGATGATTGATACAACAGAGCAAAAAACTCTATATTGAGACACTGGGTTGCGCGATGAATGTGCGCGACTCAGAGCATATTATCGCTGAGCTTGGTGAAAAAGAGTCTTATTCTTTAACAGATAATCTTGCAGAAGCTGATCTTATTTTGGTTAACACGTGCAGTGTACGTGAAAAACCTGTGAGTAAACTTTTTTCTGAAATTGGTAAATACAATTTACAAAAAAAAGAGGGTGCCAAAATTGGTGTGTGCGGATGTACCGCAAGCCATTTGGGTAAGGAAATTTTTAGACGTGCTCCTTATGTAAGTTTTGTTATTGGTGCACGCAATGTCTCCAAAATATCAACAGCGGTCAATACTGATAAATTTTTAAGCGTTGATACTGACTATGATGAAAGCACGTATGCTTTTGGTGAATATCGTAACAGTCTTTATAAAGCGTATGTCAATATTTCCATCGGATGCGATAAAAAATGCACCTACTGCATTGTACCTCACACCAGAGGTGAAGAGATATCTATTCCTCCTGAGCTCATTATCCAAGAAGCCCGAAAAGCAGCCCTTAGTGGTGCAAAAGAGATTTTTTTACTGGGACAAAATGTCAATAATTATGGCAGACGTTTTAGTGGAAAAGTCGATTATAACTTTGATTTTTCCGATCTTTTAAACGCTATCAGCGAAATTGATGAGGTAGAGCGTATTCGTTTCACGTCTCCACATCCTTTGCATATGGATGATAAGTTTTTAGAAACCTTTGCCAATAACCCAAAAGTATGCAAATCGATGCACATGCCTCTTCAAAGTGGCTCAACTCATATTCTAGAGCAGATGAAACGAGGCTACACAAAAGAGTGGTTTTTAAATCGCGCCTTAAAATTACGTGCGATGGTGCCAGATGTCTCTATTAGTACGGATATTATTGTGGCATTTCCAGGAGAGAGTGAAGCTGATTTTGAAGATAGTTTGGATGTGATGAGACAGGTTAAATTTGAGCAAGTGTTTGCATTTAAATACTCGCCTCGCCCACTTACAAAAGCGGCAGAATTTACCAATCAAGTCGATCCTGAGGTTGCTTCTGAACGCTTAGAGCGTTTGCAAGTCATTCAAGATACTATTTTGGACGAGATTAGCGAGGGAAGACGCGATAAAGTGTATGCTGTTTACATTGATGAACTTCGCAACAGTGGATTTTTAGCAGGGCGCACGGATAATAATGCCCTTGTACAAATTCAAGGCGATGAAAATCTCTTAGGTCAAACGGTGAATATCAAAATAACTAATCCTAAACGTCTTTCTTTGTATGGCGAAATTGTTCTCTAAAGCAAATCGTCGCAAACTTTTGGTGTGGATTTTGCCGCCCATTATTTATATCTTTATAAAGCTTCTATATTTTACATGTAAAAAGAAGTTTCATATCAAAGAAAATGGCTCTATGACGCCTAGTATCTATGCTATTTGGCATGGTGAGCTTTTGATGGTAGTCTTTGCATATTTGTATTACTCTAAACGACAAAAGATTGATACCATTGTGAGTCAGCATTTTGATGGGGAGTTGGTCGCGCGTCTTTTTAAGCTTTTTGGAGGAGGTGTTTTACGAGGCAGCTCTTCTAAAGGTGGGAAAGAGGTTTTACGATTAGCCCTTCGTTCTTTAAAAGAGGGACGCGATATTGGTATTACCCCAGATGGGCCAAGGGGACCTAGGCATAGTGTGGCTCATGGTCTTGTCACCATGGCAAAGCTTCAACATGTTCCTATTATTACAATAAATTGTAAGGCTTCTCGTTTCTGGAAGATGCGCAGTTGGGATCAATTTTGTATTCCAAAGCCTTTTAGTACATTAGAGTTTTATTTTGGGGATCCTTTTTACGTACACAACCTTTCCCTTGAAGAAGGCATGGCTTTGGTCAAGGAAAAGCTACTAGAACATGCGCAATAGTCGATATTGAGATACGGGTACTTTTTTTGCTTGTGCTTTTCACAAACCTTAAGCAAGATTAGTTTACACTATAGAACAAAATTCATACAAGAGATGTCCGTGCACAAAGAGAAAGCTTTATGAGTCTAAGAACCATCATTCAAAAAAAATTTCAGAACCTTTTTGTGGCTGTTGTTTTAAGTGAATCTGAATGTGTTTTGCGCTGTAAAGTGATACAAGATGGCAGCGTAAAAAAAACATTTACAAAGACATTTTCTCTTTCCAATTCTACCGATGCACTTGATAAAAATGTTGAAAATTATCTGATTGCTTTGCAAGAAGAGTATGCATTTGTTTATGTTGCTTTTTTACTGGGCGTTATGGGACAAGGTGCTTTTGAGGGCACAGGAAAAGCCGCCTTTACAAAACACAGTGTTGATATGAATAATGTTCATTATGTGACCTTAAATAATCAATGGACGACCTACGCATCTTACATTGAAATCAAGTGGGCAAAAAATCTATTTGCTGAGGTAGGGTTAGATCTTCTTTATGCACCTTTTATTATTTTAAATGATTTTGTAGTTTCTCAAAAACTTAAAAGCAAACCTACATGTTACCTTCTAAACTGTCAAGATTTTTTTGTTCTGGTGATTATGGAAGAGAGAAAACTTCACTTTGGTGCTTTTTTTAGAACACAAAGTGATACAGCTTTCACACAAACAGCAGAAGTCAATGACTGGGAAAGTGAAGCCCAAGAAGAGGGTGTTACCAACCTTGGTGAACTTTCTGCTTTGATGGATGAAGACGAGGAAGAGGAGAGCTTAAGTGGTTTTGCAGCATTAGGAGATATGGATGACTTTCAATCGGTGGATTCCTTTTCCGATGTGGATGAGGCTAAAACATTGGGCCATTTTAAAGGTATCGACAATGTGCGTGAAGAAGATACCAGCCTAGAACTTTATGGAAGAGATTTATTGGTCTACAAGTACCTCAAATCTTCTTTAGAAGAGTATTATCATAATCCTTTATATGTCAGTGAATTTATTGAAGAAATTATTATTTTTGATGGATACGAAGTCAGTTCGGATTTGATTCATCAGCTTGAAGATGAGTTGATGATGGATGTGGAAATTCATAAAGTTGATGTGAGTGATAGAATGTGTGACATCGCCATTAAAGAGATATTCCGATGAAACAAAGTTTCATAGCTCCTCGCAAAAAACATTTTGTATCCCTTTTTAGCAAACTCTGGATAGCCTTTATTTCTCTTATGGCACTTTTTATGTTTATTTTTAATGGGTATATCGCTATAGAAATTCAATCTTTTAAAGAGGGAATTGTTGATTTGACGCAAGAGCGAGAATCTTTAGAGCATAAGATTGATGAGGATGATGAGTCGATTGGTCTTATCTTACGCCAAAAAGCACTTTCTGAGGAAATTTTTTCAAATAACACACTCCTTAAAGAGAGTATGAAAAATCTTTTTGATTTAGTACCTGATCAAATTACACTCAAAAAAGTAGAGATGGATCGTAATTCATTGATTTTATACGGCGTAACACCTACTCAAGATGCGTTTAATTTTCTCTTAGCAGCACCCTTAAAATCTATTTTTCACACCAGCCAAACAACCTTTTATTTAACACCGCAAGGATGGTATAATTTTGTAAGTACCAATAAAATTGTTGTAGAGGAGGGTATACGTGAGTAGTGTAGACCGCAGCCTCGAAAAAATCGATTTGATGAAGTTACTTTTATTTTTGATTATTTTTTTAGTGGTTACTTTTGGACTTATTTTTATTTTGATTATTCCTAATATTAAAGAACACCGTATGCTTAAAGCAGAGCATAAACGCGTGCTTGTGCACAAAACGCGTGTGGAAAATCTTTTTTTAGAGCGTGAGGCTGAACTTTCAAAACTTAAAGCGGAAAATGCGCATGTGATTAAAGCGTTTCGTCATTCGTTTGCACACGATGAATTTGTAGAGTATGCTCGTAAGTTTTTTAGCGATGTTCATCTGGCACAAACTTCGCAGAGTGGTTATAAGAAAGAGTTTGTGGAGTATGAACTCAATGTTACTTCTGCTCTGAAAACACCAACTAATTTTTATCATTTTTTAGAAGGATTAAATCGTTATAACAATATTGTTCAAGCGGATTTTCCCATTCATCTTGAATCAAGCAATAAAGAACATATCACATCAACGTTTAAACTAAAAGTGTATGATCTTAACGCAACAATGCGTTAGGCGTGAAACCTTTTGTATAAAGATAAGGACGTATTTTATGAGGAATACGTGCGCATCGACAGAGCTCTTTAAATGATTTATCCATAGTTTCTTTGCAAAAAGGAGCTACGTAAATAGAATCATCGCTATAACATACAGCCACTTTTCCTCCCACCACACAATCATGTGTACGCATGATTTCTTGGCGTTGTGCATATGAGGCAACAATACCTAGTTTTTTTAAGGCTTTATCAATGGCGCGAATATTTAAAAGCTCATCACTTGCTTTTTCAATGATAAAAAGTTCTTCTATGTGCCTCATCGTTTTAGGTAATAAACGTTTAACGTCTTCTTCAAGGTATTCAAAACTTTTAGCGATTCCTGATGCATACGTATCAAGAAGCTTTGAGGCGTAATGGTGTCGAAAGTAATTGCGCAGATGCGCTTCTTCATCATTGCTTTCATCGTGAAAATAAGCAATACCTTTTGCACTGAGATAGTGAAGTAGGGATGTTTTATTGAGATGCAATAAAGGACGCATGAGCGTATATCCCTCTTTTTCTTCCTTCTCTTGCATCCCAAGAAGTTCAACTACGCCTGCACCTTTGCACAACTGCATCAAAAACCACTCTAATTTATCCCCTAAATGATGCGCACTTAAAAGTGTGTCATACTCTTTTTCGTGGATAATTTCTTCAAAAAATCGATAGCGAGTATGGCGAGCATGGTGTTCGAAATTTTTTTTAGGCAATTTACATGTAAAGATAAATGCTTCTTTATGATACGTGGATGCTAAAGATGTTGCATATGCCTCTTCGTCATCACTTTGAGGGCGTGTTTGGTAATTGACATGGGCAATATCAAAAGGAATGTCCTGTTCAAGCAGTAAAAAAAATAAGGCGGTAGAGTCTCCACCGCCTGAGAATGCGAGTAAATTTTTACGGGTTTTTAGATAAGAAAGCGTTGCTTCATGCAACATCGGTAATGGTGGCAATGAGCTTATCTCCTGCACGTTCGCTGATTTTTGCACGGTAACATCCGCCCACTCGAACGCCTTCAATGTCCGAATCATTGACCAAGATTTCGCCATCGATATTAGGTGCCCAAAGAAGTTCTCTCGCTCCCATGAAAAATTCATGTTCGCTGCTTTCACCCTCAATCAAGATAAGTACGTCTTTACCTACTCTTTCTTCAAAGCTTTTTTGGGTTTTTGTTTTAACGATTTTATCAAGCTTTTTGATGCGTTTATTGATGGTTTTTGTATCGATTTTTTCCTCCATCTCATACGCAGAAGTGTCTTCTTCATCCGAATAAGCAAAGATATTGATACGGTCAAAATCAAAGGATTTTGTAAAGGCAAGGAGCTCTTCAAACTCCTCTTCACTCTCTCCAGGATGTCCTACAATAAAGCTGGTGCGAATAAAACTATTGGGTGCTTTGCGCATCATCTCTAATTGTTCTACAATGCGCTCACGTCCTGCCCCTCGTTTCATGCGTTTTAACATACTGTCACTAATGTGTTGGATAGGCATATCAAAGTAGTTATGAAACACAGATGAGCTAATAATGCGCTCAATCAAAGCGTTAGACGTGGTCGTAGGGTAAAGATACAAGATACGTGCACTCTTAACCCCTTCAATCTTTTCAACCGCATCGATGAGCCGAATCAGCCCCTCTTTTTCACCCACATCTCGCAAATACGAACTGCTGTCTTGGGAGATGAAACTAAAGTCATAAAAGCCTTTTGAAACAAGCGCTTTCACCTCTTTGACTAAAGACTCTAAGGTGCGAGAAAGGAGTTTGCCTTTAAACCCAGGTATTGCACAAAAGCTACAGCTTTGATTGCATCCTTCCGAGAGCTTAACATACGCATGAGCGTTTGAGCCTGTGATGACACGCTCTTCTTCATTGAGAAGATAGGTAGAAGGAGTAAAGCGGTTTTGGCGTAGAGCGATGATTTCATCGATTTTGTCATAATCGCCCACACCTGTAAAGAGGTCGACTTCTTTGAGCTCTTTGGTTAAATCTTCTTTGTAACGCTCAGTTAAACAGCCTGCCATCACTAAAACAGAGCCTTTTTTTCGTGCTTTATGCAAAGAAAAAATGGTGTTCAAACTCTCTTCTTTGGCAGGTCCGATAAAGCCACAGGTATTGACAATTAAAACATCTGCAGTTTTTGGGTCATCGCAGAGTTGATACTCTTTTAGTTTTCCTAGCATCACTTCGCTGTCAACGAGATTTTTAGTACAGCCTAAAGAGACCAAATGTAATTTTTTCAAGATTTTCCTTTTTTTATATCCATAAATTATCGATTAAACGAGTAGTTCCCACTTTAGCGCAGACGAGAATGATGGAGTTTCCAATTTCAATAGAAGGTATTGTATCAAAATCTCGATTTAAAATTTCCACGTATTCTACATGTAAAGAGGCGAGGGTGGATAACATTTCAGCTTTAATGGGCGCAACATCTCGCTCTCCCGCCATGATTAAACGTGTGGCAATTTTGAGAGATTTAGAGATAAATAACGCTTCGTTTCGTTGTTCTTGGTCTAAGTAGACATTACGGCTAGAAAGTGCTAAGCCATCGTCTTCTCGGATAATTTCACACGGAATGATTTCCACATCTAAAAAAAATGTTTTGACCATATTTTGGATGAGGTAGAGCTGTTGAGCATCTTTTTTACCAAAATAAGCGCGTGTAGGTTTGGTAAGGTGAAAGAGTTTTAAGACTACACGCAAAACCCCATCAAAATGGCCCGGGCGTGAGAAGCCCTCTAGGATATATGCTTTTGAAGCAGGTGCGAGTAAGGTTGGCTCAAAGGAGGCATACATGGTAGAAATTTCTGGCATAAAGAGGATGGCAACACCTGCTAGTTCACATATCTTGATATCAGCTTCTGGTTTTCTAGGGTACTTGCTTAAATCTTCATGGGCTAAAAACTGGGTAGGATTGACAAAAATGGAGACAATCGTATGGTCGTTTTGCTCCAGAGATTTTTGAATAAGACTCACATGTCCATGGTGCAAAGCACCCATCGTTGGAACAAAACCCACCGAGCCGTGGAGTTCTTTTCTAGCGTTTTGGAGTTCTTGAATGGTTTTTACTATTTTCATTTTAGGCACTTTAGAGTAGAATAAATACTTTTAAACTTCGCATTATAGCAAAAGGAATATATTTGGATAGTTACGAATATACGGAATTATTAAAAAAGCTCACCACGAAGGTTGATAATATCGCTCAAATCATCAAGCCAGAAGAGATAACACATCGTTTGGGTGAAATTGAGACGATAGAACAAGACCCCGAATTTTGGAATGACGCCAAAAAAGCAGGTGAGATGCAAAAAGAAAAAACAGGGCTTAACTCACTTCTCAATCGTTACACCAAAGCCAAAAATGTGGTTATGGATGCTGTGGATTTGTACGATATGGCAAACAGTGAAAACGATGAAGCAACCATCGAAGAGCTTTACCGTGACGCAGAGCATTTGGAAGAGCACATTACCAATTTAGAAATTGCCATGATGCTCAGTGGCGAAAATGACAACAAAAATGCCATCGTCTCGATTCATCCAGGCGCTGGTGGAACGGAGAGTCAAGACTGGGCGAGTATTTTGTATCGTATGTATTTGCGCTGGGCAGAACGCTGTGGTTTTAAAATCGAAGTCTTAGACTACCAAGAGGGTGAGGAAGCTGGGCTTAAAGATGTGAGTTTTATTATCAGTGGCGAAAATGCGTATGGGTATATGAAAGTGGAAAATGGTATTCATCGTCTGGTGCGCATCAGTCCGTTTGATGCCAATGCCAAACGTCACACCTCCTTTAGCTCCGTTATGGTTTCTCCTGAGGTGGATGATGACATCGATATCGTCATCGAAGAGCGTGATTTGAAAGTGGACACCTACCGAGCTGGAGGGGCTGGTGGGCAGCATGTCAATAAAACCGACAGTGCGATTCGAATTACCCATATTCCCACAGGCATTGTGGTGCAGTGCCAAAACGACCGCTCTCAGCATAAAAACAGAGCTTCGGCGATGAAGATGTTGAAGTCGCGTTTGTATGAGTTGGAGCTTGAAAAACAGCAAGCCGAAAAAGATGGTGTGGAGAAGAGCGAAATCGGTTGGGGACATCAAATCCGCTCCTATGTTCTAGCACCCTACCAGCAAGTCAAAGACAACCGAAGCAACATCGCTTATTCTCAGGTCAATAACATTTTAGATGGAGATATCTCCAAAATGATTGAAGATGTGCTTATCGCACAAAAACGCTAATAAAGGAAAGAAATGCATATTGAAGCTATTTTAACACAACTAGATTACACCATCAGCCCAAGTAGCAGAGCCCAAGTAGAACGAGTGATTGCTAATACAGCAGGATTTGAGCATATTGAAAAACATCTTATCACATTACATGATGCACTCAAAGCGCACCACTCTTTTGTCGCACTCTCAAGCAATAAAGAGTATTTTAAAATCAAAAATGAAGCGCAGGGTGCTGAGATGGTCGATGAGGTCAATGAAATGATTGCAAAGTGGTCTGATAAATATAAAATTACGTTGGAAAAAGTTCCTAACAAAAACACCTATTATGTTTTAGGTTACAAATCTTAAAGGCACTGTATGGCAAATACCAAATATCTCGTTATCGCTTCTGTAGTAGTTGCGGCATTAGGCGTGACTCCTCTTATCGTCTCTTCATCGGTTGATAAAGCCCTTGAACAACACAAAGTGCTTTTAGAGCAAAACGGATTTAAACACGAAGCCTTAAGTAAAAGTGGCTATTTTTCAACGCAACGAGATTTTACCTTAGAGGTGGTAGATGCTGCGAAAGTGAGAGATTATCTTTTAGATAGTTTGGTTGCTAAAAATGCACAGTATAAAATTTTTGCGCAAAGTATGAAAGAGATTGATGCAAAAGAGATGAATCAAGCCTTTAATGGGCTTAAATTTAAAGCGCACATGAACAACTCAAATCTTTTACCCCAAGAGTCTCAGCTTTCATTGGCGTTAGCACACCTTCCGCATGCAACACAAGCCGAACTTTCAAACGATAAAGAGTTGAGCAGTGTCATTTTACCTCTTTTAACAAGAGGTGTTTTTGCTCTGGATATGACATTGGATTCCAATCAAAAGTTTAAAACCCTCAAAGTTCGTGACATCAAAGAGAGCCTAAAACTGAAAGAAGGCGTGCTTGACATCGACACATCCAATAACACCTTAGCCCTTGATGAAGATAAGGGTGTGGTGAAAGGCAATGTAGGTATCGCAAAGCAATTCATTGGTGTTCGTGGGGAGGAGTTTACTCTCAAAAGTGAGCTTAACGATTTTGCTTACCGCTTCAATTTCAAAGATGATTTGAACAACCAAGGTGCTTTGGAAGTGGGTAAATACCATTTTGCACTTGAAGAGATGGGCGAAAAAGTTGATTTTAGTGTTGCGAATATTAAAGTGAACAGCTCATTGGAAGAGGCACGCGAACAACTTTGGTTAAAAGCAGATTATGCGCTCAAAGATATTTCCTTTGCTAATGGCTTGGAAGATTTTAAACTTCAAACTCTCTTAGCCAATCTTAAACTCAGCGGTATCAGCTCCCAAAAAATTAAAAAATTACAAAAGGATTATAATGCCTTGATGCTAGGGACTAATGGTCCTAGCGATGAAGAGTTAATCGCTAATTTTGTAGGATTGATTAACGATGGAGTGAAGCTTGATTTTGGTATTGCCCTTAAAGAGCTTACTGGAGTGCTAGCACTTCAAGATATCAGCATTGATACGACGTTGGAAATTGCCAAAAACAATTACACCGATGCGCAAAGCCCTTTGGCGATTGTGGAACTTTTGGATATTAGTTCTAAAGTGAAGATACACAAAAATGACCGCAAAATGTTGGAGAGTTTAGAAGTGACAATTCCTGAAGATTTTGCACTTGGAAAAGCTGAGGGAGATTTTTTTGTGTATGACATTGCGATGAAAAAAGGCGTTATTACCGTCAATGGAAAGCCTATCGAGTAAGGGGTAAAAATGGAAAGTCGAACAAAACAGCTTGATGAAAAATTTTGCGCAGCGTGTGGTGAGATTATCAAAAAAGAGGCAGAAATCTGCCCCAAATGCGGTGTTCGACAACACTATCCCTTTTCCAACAGCCTCACAAGTAGCGCTCCTAATGGAAAAAGTAAAATAGCCGCTGCGCTGTTTGCTTTTTTCTTGGGAGGCTTTGGGGTACATAAGTTTTATCTAGGTCAAATCGGACGAGGGTTTTTGTACCTTTTGTTTTGTTGGACATTTATTCCTGCTCTTATCAGCCTCATCGAAGCTATTTTATACCTCACGATGAAAGATGAAGTGTTCAATGTACGCTACGGCGGACTAACGGTTGTTCGGTAAAGGCTTGCGATGACCCTTCCTTATATCTTCGCTAACGCTTTAAAAGATGCACTCTCTCCTAATGTGTTATGGGTTACACTCTTATCGTTTATTGCGACGATTCTTTTTTTTGTTGGGCTTATTTGGGTGGTTTTTGGAGGGGTTGAGTCTTTAACCCTCTTTGTGGGAGATTGGGTTCAAGGGTTTGAAAATGGCTTAGAACAACATTGGCTTTTGAGTTTTCTCTCGTTTGTGGTGATTGCCAAAACGCTTATTATGGTGCTTTTTTTCTTAAGTTCGGCGATGGTGGTCTATTATCTTTTTTTGATGGTTTATTCTGTCATCGTAGGATTTTTTGCGAGTTATTTTATTAAAGAGATTGCTCAAAAATACTATCCGCAAGTTCATTTCAAAGGGATTGCCTTACCTCAGTATATGTGGTTACTGCTCAAAGCGTTGGCGGTTACAGCGTTGCTTTTTATTGTCTTTTCACCTTTGATTTTTATTCCTGTCTTAAACATGATGTTGTTAATCCCTGTGTTTTATCTCTTTCATAAACTCTTGATTTTGGAAGTTGCATCGGTTGTGCATTCGTATGCGGAGTACAAGCAGATTCAAAAAAGTTATGGGGGACAAAGCAGGGCACTTTCCGCTTTGTGTTTTGCATTAACGTTGATTCCTATCGTGGGCGTGGTAATATATCCGTATTATGTGATTGTGGTGAGCCATTTTTTATTGGGGAAAACGCAAGCATTGAGAGACGCTTAACGAGGCTCAAAAATCCCTTTTTCTCTGTTTTTGTAGATGCGTGTGTGCTCAAGTGTAACGCCATGCATACTGATAAAAATCCCCTTTTCCTCTTTTACATGTAACGCTCCAAGCGCAAACATAAAGTTCGCTGTCGCCTCAACGGTATCGATGCTAAAAGGCACCATAGCGCCTGTGAGAAAGATGGTTTTATCCTTTACATGTAAATCCAAATACGAAGCTGTAATATCTATCGTATCGGTTCCATGAACAATGAGAATTTTATCTGAGGCGTGGTTTTGAATGGTTTTTAACATCAGCGCTCTATCATCCTCATTCATCTCTAAACTGTCTTTATGAATGATAGCTTTAAGCGTGTAGGGTGTGTTGTAGCAGTAGCGCAGTATTGATTCAAGGGCAATGTTGTCTTTAGGAACTTCAAGTTCACCTTTTAGAGGGTTGTAACGCTTGTTAAATGTGCCACCCGTGTTGATAATGAGCATACTTAAACCTTAGGATGAATTTCGATTTTACGGGGCTCAAAGAGCTCTTGAGCGCGTTTAATAAAAGGGTCATTTAAAATCTCTTTGACATCGATTTCTCGCTCTTTTGCCATCATCGCACCGGTTGCACAACTCTCACTTTGCGGTGTTTCAAACTCAAGACTTTCAATCATTGAAGAACTTTGAGCACTTTCATTGAAACTTTGCATATCAGGGAGTGAAGACTCTTCTTGAGGGAGTGGTTCAAGATTTTTAACGATATCAATTTTAGTCTCTAAACCAAAAATCTCTTGCACAAAATGTTTAATGATGCCTGAGCTGTGTTTTAAGATGGTACTTTCTTCATCTTTGGCGCGCGAAGAAAGGCGCAAGATAGTCTCTTCAAACGCTAAAAAAGTGATATTTTTTTCAAAACAAGTTCCCAGTTCCACATTGCGGTCTTTAAGTTTTAAACACAGTTTGGCAAAAAGCTCTTTGTCGTTTCGTGTCGCAACAGGTTCACTTTTTTCATCACTTGGACTCTCTTGCAAGGCGGCGGCTTTTACATGTAAAGAAGAAACAGGGATGCGAAACTTCTCGTTCTCCAAAGAATCAATCATCTCTTCGATGCTCTTAATGTGTGTTGCCTCAACCATTTTGAAAAAGACTAAAGAGAGCACGAAGCCATTGTTTGCGTTGATATGTAACAAACTCTTAGCTTCACTCAAAATCTTGAAAAAGCGCTCATACAAAAGGGTTGAAAAGCGTCTGTCTTGTTCAAAGAAAGCATTTTTGAGGTAAACAATCAATTCATCAATCACCACTTCGCACTCATAACTTTCAAGCTCTTTGATAAGGCTTAAAAGCTCGTTGCGATGGCTTCCTAAAACAGCGGCAAAGATACGTTCTAATTGTGTTGGGTCAAGAAGTCCCAACATCGTTGCCACGCTACTAGGTGTGATAAAGCCTTTAGAATAAATAATAGCTTGGTCAAGTAAGGTGAGAGTGTCTCGAAGTGAGCCATTGCCTGCACGACTTAACATCTCTAACGCCTCTTTTTCATACTCCACATTTTCAAGATGCAAAATATGGCATAGGTGATTGACCACATCGCTGTTTTTAATCTGTTTAAACCGAAAGTGTTGCGTGCGAGAGAGAATCGTCGCTGGCAATTTCAGTGGGTCAGTTGTCGCAAGGATAAATTTAACATAAGGTGGAGGCTCTTCAAGCGTTTTTAACAGCGCATTAAACGCTTGGGTTGTGAGCATATGGACTTCATCGATGATAAAAATTTTAAAGCGTGCCATATTGGGCTTGTATTTGGTACTTTCAATGAGCTCTCTGATATCGTCAATCCCACGATTGGACGCGGCGTCCATTTCGATGATGTCGATATGACGGTTTTCATTGGCACTGAGACAATGCTCGCAGGTTTCACAAGGGCTTGATGTCGGTCCTTGTTCACACACCAAAGCTTTGGCAAAAATACGAGCTGTTGAGGTTTTTCCACTTCCACGAAGCCCTGAAAAAAGATAGGCATGAGAGAGTCGCTCTCCTTGGAGAGCGAGGCTTAAGGTCTGAACAACAGCCTCTTGTCCGATGAGTTTATCAAAACTTGAGGGGCGATATTTTAAAGCGAGGACATGTGTCACAGTTTAGCCTTTTATTCGTTCATAATGGAGAGTAATTCTTCGTTATCCTTGGTTTTTAGCATCTTAGCGTAGAGGAATTTAAGCGCTTCAACATCTTCCATTTGGTTAATCGCACTACGAAGTGCCCATACTTTTTGTAAAGTATCAGGGCTAAGAAGTAACTCTTCTTTTCTGGTTCCTGATTTCATGATATTGACCGCTGGGTAGATTCTTCTATCGGAGATATTTCTATCGAGAACAATTTCGCTGTTACCCGTACCTTTGAACTCTTCAAAGATAACTTCGTCCATTCGGCTTCCCGTCTCAATGAGTGCGGTTGAGATGATGGTGAGGCTTCCACCGTGTTCGATATTTCGAGCCGCTCCAAAAAAGCGTTTTGGTTTATGAAGCGCGTTTGCATCCACACCACCGCTTAATACTTTTCCGCTAGAAGGTGTCACCGTGTTGTACGCACGAGCAAGACGGGTGATGGAGTCTAAAAGAATGATAACATCTTTACCCATCTCAACCATACGTTTTGCTTTTTCGATGACAAGGTTTGCGACACGAACATGGTTTGATGCTGGCATATCAAAGGTAGAACTATAAACTTCACCTTGAACACAACGTTGCATATCGGTCACCTCTTCGGGACGCTCATCAACAAGTAATACGATAAGTTGTGCTTCTGGGTGATTACGCGCGATACCGTGTGCGAGTTCTTTCATAAGTTCGGTCTTACCACTTCTTGGAGGCGCAACGATAAGTCCACGCTGACCCTTACCAAGAGGAGTAAAGAGGTCTAAAACACGTCCTGTGATTTTCATCGGGTCGTATTCGAGTTTGATTTTCTCAGTCGGGTAAAGAGGTGTTAAGTTTTCAAAGAGTGGGCGTTTTTTGCTTTCACTCATAGGAAGGTAGTTAATCGCTTCGATTTTTAAAAGAGCGTAGTAGCGTTCTTGATCTTTTGGAGGGCGCACTTGTCCTGTGACGATATCACCTGTTCTAAGGGCAAATTTTTTGACTTGGGTGCTGCTCACATACGCATCATTGGCACTGTCGGAGAAGTTTGCATCCGTAGCTCGTAAGAAGCCATAACCTTCACCAGCGATTTCTAAGATACCTGTAAAAAGGATAAATCCACCTTGGTTTACTTGAGATTTTAAAATCTCAAACATCAAATCTTGGCGTTTAAGTTCATTTGGGTTTTCGATACCAAGTTCAGTTGCAATCTCTAAGAGTTTTTCCAAAGGAGTGGTGCGTAAGCCCTCTATTTTATAACCATCAACGGGAACGTGTGTGCGTGATTTGGCGTGATGGTTGGGTTTGTTTTGAGCATTGCTCGGTGCAGTAGAATTTGGGTTGTTTGAGGTTGGAGTATTTCCGCTCATTGTGCCTTCTTTTTGGTTTTATTTATCGTTCATGAAACTAAAGTCTCTTAAGTCTTGAAAAGTGCCCACGAAGATAGAGTTGCTTGAGTCGACGTAAAGTAGTAATGGCGTAATTTTAGTCAAAGTGGGTAAATTTGTCAAGTAAGCCTAAAGGCAAACAAGGTAGAATGTGCTCTATAAATTAAAGGGTTTAAGAAGCACAAACGATGAATGATTTGGTACATTTGGCGATTATTATGGATGGCAACGGCAGGTGGGCAAAACGCCAAGGCAAAGAGCGTTCTTTTGGACATAAAGAGGGTGCTAAAAAGGTGCGAGAAATCACCGAATACGCCTCCAAAATGGGTGTCAAATACTTAAGCCTCTACGCCTTTAGCACCGAAAACTGGAATCGTCCCAAAGCAGAAGTGACTCTTTTGATGAAGCTACTCTCCTCTTTTTTAAAAAGCGAAGTTGCCATCCTCAAACAAAATAACATTCGCTTTGAAGTCATTGGCGATATGAGCAAACTCTCTTCTTCTTTGCAAAAAGAGATAGCAAAAGCCAAAGAAGCGACACAAACATGCACGGGACTTACACAAATCTTAGCCATTAACTATGGCAGTCAGGATGAAATCTTGCGTGCCATCAACAAGGCTGTGCAAACTAACGAGCCTTTGACAAAAGAGCTCTTAGAAAAATGCCTTGATACCACAGGTATTCCCCCTGTTGACCTGCTCATACGAACAGGAGGCGACTACCGCCTCTCCAACTTCTTACTGTGGCAAGCGGCATATGCGGAACTTTTCTTCACCAAAACGCTTTGGCCAGAGTTTTCCGTAGGTGAGCTTGAAACAATCGTCTGCGAATATGAACAAACCGAACGACGTTTTGGTGGGGTGAGTGAGTAGGTAAAAGCTTTACATATAAAAAACTATATTGATGTAGAGCGATACAAAATGGAAAGACTAAAAAAAAGGCTTATGAAACCCTTTATTTTAGAGTTCTTTTTATTTCTATCACTTCATCCCCCACTTCAATCTTCTCGCCCGAAACTATCTTAGCGCGTTTGCGAAGCTCAACTTCACCGTTTCGTTTAACTGCTCCTTCATCGATAAGCATCTTCGCTTGTGCACCACTCTCCGCCACACCTGTCACTTTGAGGAGTTTAAATAGCTCGATATAGTCATCTTCTAGTTCAAATTTCATGTTCATTCCTTATATTTCTAGCAATCATATCCGAATCTTTCTTTACATGTAAATCTCAAACCTCCTCTAAAGTGAGATTATCTTACAATGCGTTCAAAGATAAT
>CAYTVI010000009.1:32779-43117 GCA_964441765.1 uncultured Sulfurospirillum sp. | reverse complement strand
ATTCAAAAAATTTGAAATACTCTCCATCAATCCATAGTGTTGATATTTAGTCGTATCAAGTAAGACTTGTGCCATGGTTCCATTGTCGGTATTAAAAATCAGAGGTGCGATAAAATTGATGGTTGATGCCTCAATGGGCGTGGCGATAATCATAATATTAAGCACCAAAATATTCGTCTCTTCTTTGATGTCAAGGAGTGCTCTAAAATATTCTGGTATTTCAAAATCGTATTCACGAATCATGAAAGGGTTAATGAGTGTAAAAGTAGTTTCATCCGATTTTGAAATAAGTTTTAGAAAAAATTCATCAATTTTTTCTAGTTCGACACCTTTGATGGTTTCAAATCCGGGTATTTGTGCTTTTACCGTAAAAATCATAGCATTCCTTTTCGTTAAGATATCAGTTTTAACTATTGTATCATTTTGTATGTAAAATAAGGCAATAGTGTACAGTCAAATCGACAAAAAAACAAAAAAATCGACTTTTATTTTAAGATAACAAAAAAGAAGATACAATGATGCACTTTTAACTAAAAAGGATAAAATGCATGAAATTGATCCATGTAGTACTTGTCTCTTCGCTTGTAGCTTTTATGAGTGGTTGTGCAACAAAAACAAAAGAAGTTTATAATAAACCAGCATCGTATTGGTATGATGAAATTTCAAGAGAGATTAAAAATCAAGACCTTGAAAAAGCAGATTCCTTTTATACTTCATTAGCAAGCGAGCACGTTGAGTCTCCTTTATTGCCAGAAGCGATGATGATGCTTGCCAACGCGCACATGCAAGATGAAGAGTATTTACTGGCTAATTTTTATTTAGATGAGTATTTAAAACGTTATGGAAGCAAGGAAAATGCAGACCATGTACGCTACTTAAAACTCAAAGCCAATTATGATGCATTTCCAAATCCAAATCGAAATCAACAACTCCTTTTAGATACGATTGCTCAAACGAAAGAGTTTATCGCACGCTATCCAAATTCAAAATACAAGCCTCTTGCACAAACGATGCTCTCACGACTTGAATTAGGGGAGTATTTTTTAGATAAAAATATTAAAGACCTTTATGAACGCACCGATAAAGCAGAAGCAGCTAAAAAATACGATGAAAAGCTCAAAAACTCTTCATTTAATCAAGCCGAAATGATTGAACCACATATTCCTTGGTATCGTTCTTTATTTGAAAAGTAGAAACAAACTCTAAACTTTTTATTTACTTCTTTACTATACAATCTCACATTCTTTAGGAGGTTTTGACCTCCTAAACTTTATTTACATGTAAAAAACAGACAACGGAGAAAACAGGTGATGAAACTTAGTGATTATAATGCTTTCCCAGCAGATTTACCTATTATCGTAGAAGATAATCTTTTTTTATACCCTTTTATGATCTCTCCACTTTTTTTAAGTGATGAGGAGAATATTCGAGCGGCGACAGACTCTTTGGAGCATAACTCATTGGTACTCGTGTGTACAACGAAAAGTGGGATAGAACATGGGAGGGATTTCTCATCTATCTATCATGCGGGGGTTATTGGTTCTATTATGCGTAAAGTTGATTTGCCCGATGGTCGTGTGAAAATACTTTTTCAAGGGATGCAAAAGGGAAAAATCATTAAAGAACTTTCTCGCGTTCCTCTTCGTGCCACAGTCGATGTAATTCACACCCAGCAAGCTGAGGCAATAAAAGTTGAAGCGATGATGGCAGTCCTTCGCGAAAAAATCACAACACTCTCCACACTCAGCAATCAATTTCCACCCGATTTGCTTAAAACCATTGAAGAGAACCATGATATTCATCGTATTTGTGATTTGATAGCCAGTAGTATGAAGCTCAAAAAAGAGCAAGCCTACAAGCTTTTCATCGAAGAAAACGATGAAGCAAGACTTTTGGGATTGATTGATTATGTGATTGAAGAGATTGAAGCCAGTCGTCTAAAAAAAGAGATTAAGACAAAAGTACATTCACAAATTGAAAAGGTTAATAAAGAGTATTTTTTAAAAGAACAGCTTAAACAGATTCAAAAAGAGCTTGGAACTGATAATCAACGAGAAGAAGAGATTGAAGAGTATCGTAAGAAGCTCGAAGCTAAAAAAGAGCACATGGATGAAGATGCCTACAAAGAGATAAAAAAACAAATCGATAAACTCTCGCGTATGCACCCAGATTCTGCGGATGCTAATTTAATTCAGAGTTATTTGGACTGGGTGATTGAGATTCCTTTTGGAAAGCTCTCCAAAAAAGCTTTAGATGTCCTAGAAGTTAAATCGCAACTTGATAAAGACCATTATTCACTTGAAAAACCAAAAGAGCGTATTGAAGAGTTTTTTGCGGTGCGTGAGCTCCTCTCAAAACGTGGCATTGCGGACAAATCTGCCAATGGGGCAATTTTATGTTTTGCAGGCCCTCCAGGGGTTGGTAAAACGTCGTTGGCAAACTCTATTGCCAAAGCCTTAAAACGCAAATTGGTACGTATTGCTTTGGGTGGATTAGAAGATGTCAATGAGCTTCGTGGACATAGGCGTACGTACATTGGTGCGATGCCAGGGCGTATTGTGCAAGGAATTATTGAAGCAGGCGAGATGAACCCTGTGGTGGTTTTGGATGAAATCGATAAGGTCGCACGAAGTTTTAGAGGTGACCCAACAGCGGTTCTTTTAGAAGTGCTTGACCCTGAACAAAATAACAAATTTAGAGATTATTATCTCAATTTCAATCTTGACTTGAGTAAGGTCATCTTTATCGCTACGGCAAATGAAGTAGGCTCTATCCCAGCTCCCCTTCGCGATAGAATGGAGTTTATCTTTGTCAGTTCTTACACGCCACAAGAGAAGTATGAAATTGCCAAAAAGTATTTAATTCCTCAAGAACTTAAAAAGCATGGGCTTAAAAATAGTGAAATTGCTATCTCTAAGCCGACATTACAGCTAGTAATTGCAAATTATACGCGAGAATCAGGAGTGCGAAACTTAAGACGTCGCATTGCAGATATCTTGAGAAAAGTGGCGAAACAGCTTCTCATCAATCCAAGTTTAGATAAGGTGACCATTAACCAGCACAATCTTAAAGAGTTTTTACCTAAAACGGTTTTTGAAATTGACGAGGTGGATAAAGAAAGCTCTGTAGGCATTGTCAATGGTCTTGCTTGGACAAGTGTTGGCGGAGATGTCTTAAAAGTTGAAGCCATTCGTATTCAAGGAAAAGGCGGTATCCAAATCACGGGTTCATTGGGTGATGTTATGAAAGAATCTGCCAAAATAGCGCTTAGTGTTGTGAAAGTTTTGATAGACAACGGCAAAGTGGATGTTCCTCTTTCTATTATTCCAAACGTGCCTGCTGAAAAAGAAGAAAATGTTAAAAAAGTTGAAGCTAGCGATGTTTATCGAAGGTATGACTTGCATATTCATGTGCCAGAAGGTGCGACACCAAAAGATGGTCCAAGTGCTGGGATTACGATGGCAACAGCGATTGCTTCTATTCTTTCAGATAAAAAAGTCAAAAGTGATATCGCAATGACAGGAGAGCTCACGCTGACAGGAAAGGTTTTACCGATTGGTGGGCTTAAAGAAAAATTGATTGCTGCGTATAAAGCAAAAATCAAAACAGCACTGATTCCAAAGAAAAATTATGAAAAAGATTTGGATGAAATTCCTGATGAAGTCAAAGAAAAAATGACGATTATCCCTGTGTCACGTGTTGAAGAAGTCTTGGCGTATGCGTTAGAAAAGTAAGAGAGGTGTAAAGATTCGATGATGCCATCGAATCTTTACATGTAAAGGCTATTGTTGTAATTGTTCAAAAGGAACGGCTACAACTTTTTTTGTATCGATAACAAATGGAATAATCGCAGTCGCACGCGCGCGTTTGATTGCTAGTTCTACCATTTCTTGGTGTCTTTTGCAGTTTCCTGTCAAACGACGTGGCATAATTTTGTAACGCTCAGAAAGTGAGTGTCTTAAAATTTTTGCATCTTTATAATCAACGTATTCTACTTTTGCTTCACAGTATTTGCAGTATTTACGTGCAAACTTTCTTTTCTCTGCCATGTTTTATCCTTTAGTTACTAAAACGGTATTTCATCATCGTTAATATCGATGTCTGGAATGTTATGACCACTATGTTCAGGTGTCGATGCTTTTGAGTAATGTGCAGGCTTATTTGAAGGCGTGTAACCAACATTTGGCATACTCTCTCCAAAATTCTCTCCCGCTTCAGCCTCATGACCTCCGCGTGCATCAATCATTTGCAGTGTTTCCACTGTGATAGAGTGCTTACTACGCTTAACACCTTGTTGGTCTGTCCATTGGTCAAGTTTCAAACGACCCTCGACGAGGACTTTTTTACCACGGCTTAAGTACTGGTTTGCAATCTCTGCTGTACGTCCAAAAAAGGTGATATCAATAAAACATACCTCTTCGCCTTGACTTCCATCGGTTTTTTTAAAACGTCTATTGGTTGCAAGACCCGTTGTACAAACAGCACCACCACTTGGGAGGTAGCGAAGTTCACAATCACGCGTTAAGTTACCAAGCATTACGACTCTGTTAAACATCATGGCTCCTTGAATTAAGCTTCAGTTGTAACGGGTTGCTCTTCAACAATCTCTTTAGCTTCTACAACAGCAGCAGGTGCTTCACTTTTTTTAGTGAGTTTTTCAACTTGCTTGTTCCAGAATCTAAGTTCTTTTTGATTTTCAAATTTCACAGTCATAAAGCGAATGAATTCTTCAGTAATTCTGATAATACGCTCAACTTCTGCAATAGCAGCTGTAGGGGCAGTGAAGTAGAATACGACGTATGTACCACGTTCAAATTTATCAATTTGATACGCAAGTTTTCGTGTACCCATCTCTTGTTTTGCAGTAATAACCGCACCGTTTTTTTCTAAAATTTCTTTTAGAAATGTTTGTTTTGCTTGTAGTTCTTCGACTGTAAGCGTAGGCTTAAGTACAACAAGCAACTCATAATGTCGCATCGTTTCTCCTTTTGGATTTCACCCAAAGAGCATCTCTTTGAGTAAGGATTTTTTAAAAAGCTTGAGATTTTACTATAAATAACTTTGAAGTTTTATTAAGCTTGAAAGTAGAAGTGCATTTTTTTCAACACCACTCACTTTTTTGAGTTTATACTCGGTGTGTGCTAAGAGCTCAAAAAGCTTGTGATAGGTAGCTAAATCGATTTTGATGGATTGGTGTGAACGTTGTTGTGCGATAGGTGAGGGCAAAGCATATCCTAAGATAGCCTTGGCATCAAAGGAGCCGTGCATTTTAATGTAGGCGTGGAATAAAAAGAGCTGAGAGAGATGGGATTGTGTTGCATTGAGGATACGCATCTCTTCCACACCTCCTCCTTCAATGATACGCTCATAGATTTCACTGAGATCTTTTTTTTCAAAAAGTTTAGTCATAAAATGTTCCATCGAAACACTTCCAAGCCCATAAACAAGCCTGTCGATATCATTAATGGTTATCTCTTTTCCCAGTAAAGAGAGTTTTTCAAATTCGTTGGCACACAAGGACAAATCTTCCATATGCACCGAATAGAGGTGTTGCAAAACGTACCGGTCAATATTAAGCCCTTGTTTGTTTGCTTGGGCAGAGAGGATGTTTAAGGCTTCATTCATATCGGCTTTAAAAAGGCGAACAAAAAGAGCATGGGGTGATTTTTCAAAGAGCTTGGTAAGGCTTAATGCTTTTTTATCTTCCCCAAAAAATTGATAGATGAGATAGCTAGACTCATTTTTAGCACACAACTCTATTAAAGTTTCAGCCTCTTTGGTAGGTAATGCTTTATCTGTTTTAAGAATAAGAATGTTTCTATCTCCAAATAAAGAAGATTGTGAGATAAAATTCTTTGCTGTGCTAAAGGTGTATTCATCATAATAGAGTGTAAGCTTTTCTTCGTTGTTGGCTCTCAATAAAAGCAGTAATTCATTGGCTAAAAAGTTATTTTGATACTCACATGCCCCATAAAAAAAAGAGGCTTTAGGAATTTTATTTGCCTTTAAAAGATTTTCAAATTCTCTTTTGTACATTTATAAATACCTCGCAACACGTGCATAAATCTTTGTTGTTGCGATGTTGCTTTCAACGATTTTTAGCTCAACGCGTTGAAGGAGCGAAACATCTTTGTCTAAAAGAAAGATACGTGCGCCTTTCATTTCATCTTCTAATTTTGCAATAGGATTTTGCTCTGTTTCAACCACAATGGCTTTAAAATTATCGCCTACATGTAACGCCATATAGCGAGCAAATTTTCGGTCCATATAATCCCACGCTACTTTGTCACTTTCTCGCTCTAAGCCACTAATTTTCTCACATAAAGCGTCAATATCTTTGAGTAAGAAGGCAAGTTTTTTTTCATCTTTTGCCATTTTTGCTTTTAAAAGACGATGCAGTAACAAATCACTGTAACGACGAATTGGTGAAGTAAAATGCGTGTAAGAATCAAACCCTAAACCAAAGTGTCCTTTGTTTTCAGGTTCATAAATGGCTTTCTTTTGACTTTTAATGATGAGTTTGTCCACTTCATCCCGCAAATTCAAATCATCGGCTTGCTTTTGAATCGCTTGTATCATACGTGGTAAATCAGAGCTAAGTTTCACGCGAATACCAATCAGCGCTAAGTCATTTAAAAGTGCTTCCATGCGCTCTAGTGATGGACTTTCGTGTGTTCTAAAAATGCCAAAACCCAGTTTCGTAGCCGCTGCTTTATTGGCTAAAAGCATACAATCTTCAATCAGGCCGTGTGAGGGCGTCTCGGATTCTATGGTCGTTGCTTGTAAATTTTGTTCTTCATCTAAACGCATTCGTACTTCAGATGAGCGAAAGGAAAAAGAGTCCTCTAAACGGATATCTCTAAGTTTTTGTGTTAAAGTATACAGGGGTAAAAGATACCCTAAAATAGTTTTATCTACATTGTCTGATTCTTGAGTATGCCCTTCTAAAAAAAGATCAATCTTCTCATAAGTGTAGCGTCTATGGGAGTGGATAATACTTTCAAAAAGTTCTTCTTTTAAGGGTTTACATGTAAAAGGGTCTAATGTTATTTTGAAGGTATAAGCGAGTCTATCCACATTGGGTTTTAAAGAGCAGATATTTTCACTTAAAGCACGTGGTAACATGGGAATAGCTTTGTGTGGAAAATAGATAGAAAAGCCTCTTTCAAGTGCTTCTTTATCGATAGGTCCCATCTCAAAAACATACGCACTCACATCGGCAATGGCAACATAAAGTGTATGGTTTGCAACATCATAGTAGATAGCATCGTCAAAATCTTTTGCATCGACTGGGTCAATCGTACAAAAAGGCAAATGGGTCAAATCCACACGCTCTGGGTAAAGTGACTTATCAACACTGTCTCCATGACTTTTTGCTTCTGCTTCTGCTTTGGCAGAAAAAAACTCTTCCTTATCGAACAGTGCTAAAGAAATCTTTTCATCCACGGTAGGGTCGCTCAAAATACCAAGAACTTCCTCAACAGCACCACTAAGATTGTCAATTTTTAAAACAGAGCCAAGGGGGAGTTGTTTGAGTGATTTTTGGGAAACGGGCATCTCTACAATAGACTCATTTTTAATATTGACTCCAACCACCTTGCCTTTATGCATTTTAGTGTAAACGATACTTTTAGCAAATGCTCGGCTTGCGATATAAACGACAACAGCTTTAGGGCGACCGCCTTTTTTATTGGGGGTGCGTTTAGCCACAACCAAATCACCTCGCATCGCACCTTTAAGGCCTGAAGCTTCGATGATGATGTCTTTAGAACGTGTTGGGACAAGAGAGGTTAGAAAGCCCGTTCCATTCATGGCAACATCGATTTTACCGACAAGGTGTGATGCATCTAAAACAAAAAGACCATTTTTAGAAGAAAGTGCTTTAAGTGCAAGGAGTGCATGAAAATGAGGAAGAAAAGGAGGAGAGACACTCTCTTGTGTCACTCCATCTAAAAGGCTTAGAAGAAAGTTTTTCACTGTTTAAATTGCTCAATCGTTTGGATAAAAGGCTCTGATGCTAAACCATAAGTTTCTATGAGGTTTAATGCTCGTGCAATAGAAGCATCATCAAATTGACCGAAGATGTGAACGCTGTTTTTCACAACACTCAAAGCTGCAGCATAAGGTTTGATGTGGTCACTCGCCCCATTGGCATCGTTTGAAAAATGGATGGACTCAACCAACTCACCTTCTAAATTCCATTGCTCAAAAATCTTAGCTGTAATCTCTTCGTTGTTAAACCCAACAAACTCTTTTTCAAGTAAAGAGAGCTCACTAGGTGTTTTAATGGAACTTAGTGCCTCTTTGAAACTGTTCTCTTTTTGTTGGTCAATGAGTTCATTAGCAATGACGATTTTACCCACTTCCATCATAAATGAGGCAGGCTGTAAAATCTCTAGCATAGACTTATTGACTTTAGAATACCATTTGAACATCAAACTGCTTTGCAAGGTACTGATA
Source organism: uncultured Sulfurospirillum sp. (assembly GCA_964441765.1). Classification (GTDB taxonomy): domain Bacteria; phylum Campylobacterota; class Campylobacteria; order Campylobacterales; family Sulfurospirillaceae; genus Sulfurospirillum. The sequence goes on along the minus strand of CAYTVI010000009.1, from coordinate 34,657 downwards.
TCTAAAAAAGCATTGTTGCTAATGTTATAAGGGGAGAGATTGATTTTGATATTTTGCTTGATAGCGCTTGAGAGAGCAAACCCTCGAACCGTTGCCATACCAAATAAAGAGACAGCGTGTGAAATATTTTTAATCTCTCGACTAAAACCATACAAAGGAGAGTTAGACGATTTTAAAATATTGGCGGTCAGCATCGGATCGCTTTCAACCACTTTGACAAGATCCGCTAGGGAGCTATTTTTATCAACACAAATACGTTGAATTTTTAAAATCGTGTCATCAAGAGGGGGAAGTGCTTTAATTTTTTTTAAAATACTCTCATCCATGTGTCTGTTCCTCAATGGTTTTTAAACTAGTTGGCTCTATTTTATCCCGAGTTGGTTTATAGTTTCCTTTTACTCGTCAAATTAACTTTTTTAAGTAACGATTGTGTAAAATGGCAAAATTCAATATTACATGTAAGGAAGTATGATGGCTATTACCGTATTTTACGATAAAGATTGTGATTTAAGCATTATTCGCTCAAAAAAAGTAGCGATGATTGGTTTTGGTTCTCAAGGACACGCACACGCTGAAAATCTTCGTGACAGTGGTGTAGAAGTTATCGTTGGTCTAAGAAAAGATGGAAGCTCATGGGCAAAAGCAGAAGCAAAAGGTTTTAATGTTAAAACCGTTGCAGAAGCGACAAAACTCGCTGATGTCATTATGATTTTGTTACCGGATGAGATGCAAGCGGATGTTTTTGCGGAAGAAATCAAGCCAAACCTAAGTGCTGGTAAAGCGATTGCTTTTGGTCATGGATTTAACATTCATTACGGTCAAATCGTTCCTCCAAAGGGAATTGACTGTATCATGATTGCTCCAAAAGCACCAGGTCATACCGTAAGAAATGAATTTGTAAACGGTGGTGGTATTCCTGATCTTATCGCGATTGCACAAGATGCAACAGGAAATGCTAAAGCTTTAGCACTCAGCTACGCATCAGCTATTGGTGGTGGACGAACAGGTATTATTGAAACAACCTTTAAAGACGAAACAGAAACAGACCTTTTTGGTGAGCAAGCCGTTCTTTGTGGTGGGGCTACAGCACTCGTGGAAGCTGGCTTTCAGACATTGGTAGAAGCTGGGTATGAGCCAGAGATGGCATACTTTGAGTGTTTACATGAGTTAAAACTTATCGTTGATTTGATGTACCAAGGTGGTATTGCGGATATGCGTTATTCTATCTCCAATACAGCTGAGTATGGTGATTACGTGAGTGGAAAGCGTGTCATTAATGAAGAATCTAAAAAAGCGATGAAAGAAATTTTAGCTGAAATCCAAGATGGACGTTTTGCTAAAGATTTTATTTTGGAGAGAAAAGCGGGTTATACACGTATGAATGCAGAACGTGCAAAAACTGAGAGAAGCTTACTCAACCAAACCGGTGAAAAACTTCGTGCGATGATGCCTTGGATTACTTCTAAAAAAATTATCAATAAAGACAAAAACTAAAATTTATAAGGTATGTGCCAAGGAAAATTAAATTTTTCCTTGGTATCGATACGCACTTGATACAAACATTTAAAGAGGTTATATGGGTATAGTGATCACTGTAACGTCAGGTAAAGGCGGTGTTGGAAAATCAACAACGACTGCGAACCTTGCCGTTGGACTTGCAAATTTGGGAAAAAAAGTTGTTGCGATTGACTTTGATATAGGACTTCGAAATCTTGATATGATTTTAGGGCTTGAAAATCGCATCGTATATGATGTGGTTGATGTGATGGAAGGTCGTTGCAATTTAGCGCAAGCGCTGATTAATGACAAAAAATCAAAGTCACTCTATTTTTTACCTGCGAGCCAGACGAAAGATAAAGATATTTTAAAAAAAGAGAA
>CAYTVI010000009.1:0-32679 GCA_964441765.1 uncultured Sulfurospirillum sp. | reverse complement strand
TTAGATATTCGTGCTAAAAAAGGTCTTTTAGCAACCCTCAAAGGGATATTCAAATGAGTTTACTAGATACGCTTTTTGGACGTAAAAAAAGCACGGCAAGTGTGGCAAAAGACAGACTCACCATTATGCTTTCCCATGAACGTGCGAGCTGTAAACTTCCTTATTTAGATGATTTACGCAACGATTTGATTGCGGTTATAAAAAAATATACAAAAGTAGAAGATGTCAAAATTACTTCACACAACAATCAAAATATTGAGTTGCTTGAAGTTGAAATTGTCCTTGGAAAGTAATCGGTAAAAAGTGTGAAGAAAAGTAAGGAAAGAGACTCTAAAGGTGACTCTGGGCACCATCATCAACCCAGAAATGTTTTTTTTCGTAAATACGCACTCATCTTTTTAGTGGCATTTATTGTCCCTCTTGTTGTGACGAGTCTTTACATGTACGTTGATGCTTATCGTCATGCAACGGTTAAAAAAGTAGAGCAACAAGCACCTCAAGCTTCAACAGAAGAATTGATGCGCAAAATGAAACAGATGCTAGAAGATGAAAAAGCAAGGCTTGCGACACTGCCTGTCATCCCTGAAGCAAATCTGACGCACAACGAACCTAGCATCGATGAAAAAAATGCAACAACAACGGCTCAAAAACCAGAAGAGAGCGTAAAGCCTGTTGTGCATCATGAAGATGACAATAAAACCCATGAACTCTCCGAAGTTCACGAGTATAAAAACTACCTCAAAGAAGAAAAGCCTGCCAATTATAAGCCCAGCGAAGTGATTCGTAAAAAGTATCCTCCTGGAACAACACCCAAATTAGCCATTATTATTGATGATGTCTCTTTCCCGTGGCAAACACGCATGATGAAAGAGATTCCATACAAGGTAACACCTGCCTTTTTCCCACCTACAAAAGGTCACCCTGAAACGGTTCGTCTTTCTCACGAATTTCCATTTGCCATGATTCATCTCCCTCTTGAGGCAAAGTATTTTTCACGGCCTGAAGAAGATACTTTAAACACAACCGATTCGTATGAAACGATTGAAAAGCGTATTAAGCGCATCAAAGCGTTGTTCCCGCACATTACCTATTATAACAATCACACGGGTGGTTATTTTACAGCGCATTATGAAGCGATGGATAAGCTGATTGGTATTATGAAAGCCAATGAACTTGTTTTTGTGGATAGCCGAACGATTGGAAATTCAAAAGCGCCTGAAGTGACAAAAAAGCATAATATGTTTTTATACTCACGCGATGTTTTTTTAGATAACTCTTTAAATAAAAGTGAAATAAGAACACAACTGCAACTAGCGGTTTCAAAAGCGAAAAAAAATGGCTACGCAATTGCCATTGGGCATCCCCATAAAAATACCCTAGAAGTCTTGCGTGATTCTAAAGAGTTAGTGCGCGATGTCGAGATGGTCTATCTCAATGAACTCTGAGGCAAGTTGCGCTATTAAATGTTTTGAAACACTACCCGAGTTTTGCATGGGGATGAAATCTATCCCCTCTAAACTTTTTTATATTGGCAATACCAAGCTTCTTCAAAAACCAAAAATCTCTATTGTAGGTACACGAGCACCAACAGCCTATACAAAAAGCTACACACATCTTATCGCTCAAAAACTCTCTCATGCCGGTGTTTGTATTGTCAGTGGAGGAGCTATGGGCGTTGATGCCTTAGCCCATCGTGGCGCTGGCGTAGACAATACAATTATGGTAGCGGGTACAGGCCTTGATGTGCGTTATCCCTCCATCAATAGTACGCTGATTCAAGAGATAGAAACGAAGGGTTTAGTGCTCAGTCAATTTGAGGCAGGGCAACCCTCTTTAAAATGGAATTTTCCGCTTCGTAATGCATTGATTGTCGCTCTTGGTGATGCGCTTGTTGTGACACAAGCGGATTTAAAAAGCGGTACGATGCATAGCGTGGCTTATGCGCAAGCGATGGGAAAAAAGATTTATGTTTTGCCACATCGTCTGGGTGAGAGTGAGGGAACGAATATGCTTTTAGCCAAAGGCTTAGCAGAGCCACTGTACGATATTGATGCGTTCGTGGCACTTTATGGGCAGAGGTCTCCTAAAAATAGTGACCCTTTTTTAGTCTATTGTGAAACACAACCACTCTACCATGAAGCAGTGGCAAAATTTGCTGACAAAGTTTTTGAATACGAATGTTTAGGAAAAATTGTCATTCAAAATGGACGAATTGTGAGAACATAATGCTTTTACATGTAAAGAGATAAAGGAAAAAGTATGGGATTTGAGTGGATTCTTGCATTTTTGGTACTGGGCGTTGTGGTTGGTTTTATGGCGGGTTTACTAGGCATTGGTGGTGGGGGCATTATGGTGCCAGTACTGACAACTATTTTTTTAGCGCAAGGTATTCCTGTTGAACAAGTGATTCATATGGCACTGGGAACGTCGATGGCGTCTATTGTCGTGACCTCATTTGCTAGTATGCGAGCGCATCATCAAAAAGGTGCGGTGATGTGGGATGTGGTCAAAGTGATGGCGGGTGGCGTTATTATTGGAACCTTTGCCGCAACCTTTTTGGCGGCGTATTTAAAATCTGCTCAGCTTGCTCTCTTTTTTGCTATTTTTATGGCGTATGTTTCGATTCAAATGGCAATCGATAAGAAGCCAAAGCCAAGCCGTGAACTCTCAAGCCCAACATCACTCTTTAGTGTTGGCTCACTCATAGGGATTATCTCCGCGTTAGTTTCCATTGGTGGAGGTTCACTCACTGTTCCATATTTGATTTGGCAAAATGTAGACCTCAAAAAAGCGATAGCCACATCCGCAGCTATTGGTTTTCCTCTCTCCATTGCAGGAACGTTGGGGTATATTTTAAACGGAATGATGCGTACTTCCAATACGGAGGAGATGATGTTGGGATTTGTTTATCTCCCCGGTGTGGTCTTAATCTCGATTATGAGCTATTTTACAGCGCCTTTTGGTGCGAAGATGGCACACCGTTTACCGGTTGGTAAGCTCAAAAAAATCTTTGCGTTATTACTCATGGCACTTAGTCTTAAAATGCTAAGTTCCGTACTATAAAACCCTTTTACATGTAAAGCTTTTAAATCAATCTGCGGTACAATAAAAGCTTATATTCAAATCAAAGAGTGAAGCAGTGAAAAAAATGGCAAGTATTGATATCGGGCTTAAACGCATAGGTGTTGCTTTGTGTTTAAATGCAGATATTGTCACCCCTTATGAAGCGATACACCGACAAAACCGTGACCAAGCCGCACGCGATGTGGACACTTTTTTAGAGGAGTGGGGGATTGAATGTCTTGTGGTTGGATTGCCTAAAAGCGGAAGCAGTAGCGAAGAGATGCAACGGCGCATTAAACATTTTGTGAGTTTGTTGCGTTTTAATAAAGAGGTTGTGTATCAAGATGAGTATGGCTCAAGCGTGGAAGCCAAAGAGATGATGCAAGGCGTTGTAAAGCAAAAACGCGATGGACGTGTTGATTCGATGGCGGCAAAGGTGATCTTGGAGCGTTATGTACTTTCTTTAAGGAGCCAGCATGGATGAATTGTTGGTGGCAGAGGTTTTGGGAACGATTGCGTTTGCGCTCAGTGGTTTTTACGTGGCGGTCAAAGAACGACTTGATTTATTAGGGGTGTTTATCGCCTCATTTTTAACAGCCCTTGGCGGGGGAATTGTTCGAGATACGATAGCAGACCGTGCTCCATATACCTTTACGCATCTTTCTCCTACACTCTTAGTCGTTATCGTGTTGGTGTTAAGTATTGCTTTAAAGTTACACCACAAAGATGAGATTGAAAAGAAGTTTTATTTTATCATCTCAGATACCTTGGGGCTTGTTTCGTTTGCTATTTCTGGGGCATTGGTTGGACTGCAAGCGGAGTTTAATTTTTTTGGTGTCATCCTTTTAGCCCTTTTAACAGCTGTTGGTGGGGGTGTCATGCGTGATATTCTTCTTAACCGTGTGCCGATTTTATTGGTGAGTGAATTTTATGGCACGGTGGCTTTATTGGTGGGTGCTATTTTATTTGTTTTGCATCACTACCAGCTCTTAGGGGTCATTCCATTGATGGGTGTGTTTGGTTTTGGGGTAGGACTTCGTTTATTGGCTTACTACAAGCAGTGGCATTTGCCAAAAATTGGGTAGCGATGCGCTATAATTGCGATTTTTATAGGAGAAAAGTATGAATTTAGAAGCAATGGATAAAGAGTTCGTTTTACAGACGTATGCTCGCAATTATGTTAATTTTAAGCACGGTATGAATGCTACATTGTTTGATGAAAATGGCAAAGATTATATCGATTTTACCAGTGGAATTGGTGTGGTAAGTGTTGGGCATGGCAATATGCGTTTAGCTGATGCTATCGCTGAGCAAGCCCGTCATCTCATTCACACTTCAAATTTGTACATGATAGAACCGCAAGCAAAGTTAGCTAAGAAAATCAATGAACTTGCAGGGTTTGATGTGGCGGTCTTTTTTGGAAATTCTGGAGCGGAAGCTAATGAAGGGGCTATTAAACTGGCACGAAAATACGGTGAAAAAAAGTTTGCCAACAAAAAATATAAAGTCTTGACCTTAGAGCACTCGTTTCATGGGCGTACCATCACAACGGTCAAAGCAACAGGACAGGAGAGTTTTCACAAAAGCGCCTTTGCCCCTTATCCTGAAGGATTTTCTTACACGAAAGCCATCGCTGATTTATACAACAGCATTGATGATGAAACCGTCGCAGTGATGATAGAACTTGTGCAAGGTGAGGGTGGCGTTAAAGCGTTTGCGAAGCAAGAGATTCAAGATTTGGCACAGTTTTTAAAAGAAAAAGAGATTTTGCTCATCATCGATGAAGTACAAAGCGGTGTTTTTAGAAGCGGTGAATTTTTAGCGACATCCTTGTACGACATTGAGCCAGATATCATTACGCTTGCTAAAGGTTTAGCGGGTGGTGTGCCTATTGGAGCGGTGATTACGAAGCATAAAGATATCTTTGAGGCGGGAGATCATGGCAGTACCTTTGGTGGAAACTTTCTCTCTACACGCGCTGGCATAGAAGTTTTGGAAATTTTAGAGAGTTACAAGCAAAGTGGGATGTTGGATGAAGCGCTCATTTACTTTGAAGAAAAGCTCAAAGCTTTGTGTTTGGCATATCCTCAAATGTTTGAAAGTGTGGAAGGTTTAGGATTGATGCGAGGATTGCGTTGTAAAGATAGTGACACACTTGCAAATATCATCAAAAAAGCATTTGAACACGGTGTACTCGTGCTTAAAGCGGGTAAAAATACCTTACGTTTGCTTCCCCCACTTACCATCAGTAAAGAAGAGATGGATGAAGGTATAAAAAGGTTAGAACGTGCGATTCAAGCACTGTTATAGTTTTTTATTTTTGAGTTTCTTGCCACTTTTTGGTGAGCAAGAAACTCTTCTGTCTTCTTTGAAACAAGAGAGCCTACGCCTTCAAAAAGAAAAAAATAGCATTGAAAGTGATATCTTAGAATTTAATTGGATTAATCCAGTGATGGGTTCATGGAGCAATACCACTAATGACCAACTAGGAACAAACGCTAAAACCACTCTTTATGCGATTACCCTAGAACAGCCTATTTTTAAAAGCGGTGGTATTTACTACGCGATTGCTTATGCCAAAGCCAATCGTGCTTTTTTGGAACTAAGCACAAAGCTAGAAGAGCAAAATCTTCTCAAAGAGGCGATGAATGCACTTCTTTTACTCCAAAAACAGAGACTTCAAATCGAAAAACAGCAGTTTTTAATCCAAAATAGTGCCATTGATGTGATGCGCAAACGTGAGCAGTTTGAGCGAGGGTTGATAGACAGTAGCTTCTTAGACCAAGCCTTGCTTGCGCAAAATACACAGGAAAAAACCCTTCTTGATTTACAAACGAATTTAGAAAACCAAAAAATGCGCTTTGCAAATATCAGCGACATGAATCCTTTACATGTAAATCTTCCAACATTTGTTTTGGTCGATGAAAATACATACACCAAGCACTCTTTGCTTATCGCGCAAAGTGAGGCAGGACTTCACAGAAGTGAGCATCTTAAGTCTTTGGCACTCTCTTCGTATTTGCCCTCCGTTTCTCTAGTCGCTGGCTATTATAAGAGCGATAACGATGCTCTTACCAAGCGTGATAATGAATACACAAGCTATGGCTTAAAAGTTTCGATGCCACTTTTTGATATCAATCGTGCAAAAAATATTGAAAGTAAAAAGTTAGATTATCTCAAATCGCAGGTTTTACTCGAAGATACCAAGCGAACAGAGAAGCATTTGTATGAAAACACTCGCAAACAGCTCTTGTTTTTGGAGCAAAAAATAGCCCTTTCAAAACGCGATGCGGCGTTGTACGCTTCTTTAATTGTTTCGACCAAAGAGGGTCTTCAAGCGGGCGATAAAACCATCTACGATGTCCAAACTTTAGAGAACTCCTATCAGTCAATTGTACTTGATGAAGCGATTTTAGAGTGTGAAAAACAACTTTTACTTTTAGAACTGAGCGCAAGGATGGAGCGTGAAATTTAGTGCATACATGAATGCGTGGTTGTATGAAAAAGAGGGGTATTACACCAAAAAACGTACCATTGGGAAAGAGGGTGATTTTTATACGGCGGTGAGTACGAGTATGTTTTTTGGCGGAAGTATTGCTAACAAACTTCTTCGTACGATTGAGAGTGGTTATCTCTCTTCTTCGTGTTGTGTTGTGGAGATTGGAGCGCATAAGGGGTATTTGCTTGCTGATATGATTCAATTTATCTTTTCACTTAAATCCGAATACCTTAAAAGCCTTCAATTTGTCATTGTCGAGCCTTTCGAAGAGAATCAAATTATGCAAAAAGAGTATTTTCATGAAGCTTTTGGTGATGCAATCCAGCTTTTACATGTAAAGAGTTTGGAAGAATTTACATGTAAAGAAGCATTCATCGTTGCCAATGAAATTTTTGATGCTTTCGCATGCGAAGTCATTAAGGGTGAAGAGATGCTTTTCATTGAAAAGAACGAAGCTCTCTTTAAGCCTATGGATGCACAAACACGCGAAATGGCTAAAGCCTTTGGGCTTAGTAAAGGAGAATTATGTTTGGAGTATGCCCCTTTTGCAAAAGCCCTCAAAGATAGTTGCGAGCGTTATGAATTTGTAACGTTTGATTATGGTGACACAGAGGCACGAGAAGACTTTTCACTGCGTGTGTATGACAAACATCAGGTTTATCCTTTCTTTGCACTTACATCCTTGGTTGAACAAAATCTGCGTGAATCAAAACCTTTTTATGAACTTTTCCAACGATCAGATATCACGTATGATGTTAATTTTACCCATCTTATTGATGCGTTTGAAAAAAGTGGTGCTAGGGTAGAAATGTACGCGACGCAGATGAAGGCATTGGTTGAATTTGGATTGATAGAACTTTTAGAAATGCTTCAAAAAAATGTTTCCGAAAAAGCGTATAACAGCGAAATGAACAAAGTAAAAATTCTTATAGACCCATCTTTCATGGGAGAGCGTTTTAAAATGGTCTGTTTTCGTGCTTAATAGACTTCTTGCAAAACTCACTTTGCAAGAAGTAAAAGCACCAAGGGTGCGTATAGGCACTCTGCCGAAGAGAACCCAGTGTTAACGTAGTTTCTAGAGTTTTGCTTTAGAAACGTGTCTAGACTTCTTGCAGTTTTGCAAAAAGTCTAATGAAACAAAACACGCTTCTCTTTTTTCCCCTCAATAACAGCTACGGCAATCGCAAAACCATTATCATGCGTGATGGATAAAGAGGTATCTGTAATCGCAAACATTTCAATAAGATGGTGTGAGAGGGTAAAATAAGGGGCATTTTTAGCATCTTTGTAGAGCTTGATATCAAAAAAACCACACGTTTGAGAAATGCCTAAACCTAAGGCTTTAGATATGGCTTCTTTTGCGGCAAAAAAACCTGCAAGAGACGCATCACTCTTTACTAAAGCAATTTCCTCTAAGGTTAAAAATTTAGTGAGCGCTTTGTCTCCAAAACGCTCTTTGAAGTGTTTTATTCGCTCAATAGAGACGATATCAACACCTATCATTGCACCACAAAATCAGTGAAGTAGATATTTTTGATGTAGCCATCAGAGAGATTTTCGTTGATTTTATTTAAGACTTCTTCTTTGAGTTTGTCTTTACCTTTAAGGGTGCTAATCTCTTCAAAGGTTTTAGAAGAAAAGGTACGAATGATGATATCGCGAACCAAAGATTTTTTCTGATCCATTTCAGGCTGTAACTTGGCATCGTTTAGCTCTAAATCAACGGCAACTTTTAAAAAGCGGTTACCGCTCTCACTTAAGAGGTTGACAACAAATTGTGCCATAGGATACATCGGTCCAATTGCCAAACCATCGGTTGATTTTTTTGAGCTTTTCTTTTTATCAGATTTCATATCTGATTGGGTTGTTTGTGCTACAGGCGCTGCTTCATCTTGCCCACCGAGTAAAAAGAATGCCGCCGCACCGCCACCGACAAGAAGAAGTACTAAAAGTGCGACAACGATGATTAAGACCATATTGCCTTTGGGTTTTTTTTCAACAATTTCGTCATTTTCGTCAGGTTTTTTTCCTGCCATAGAGTTTCCTTTGTGTCTTTACATGTAAGAGTTTTTATAGTTCCAAATCGTCATGTGAGATGAAAAATTTACATCCACTCGATGAGTTTGGAAACTTCGTCGACATTATAACATTTGATACCCTCAATTTTTTCCAAAGGTAAAGAGGGCACGACTGCTTTTTCAAACTGTTGTGCTTTGGCTTCTTTAAGGCGTAAATCAAGATTGAAAATATCACGTACATCGCCAATTAAAGAGACTTCGCCGATAAAGATGGTATCTTTACTGATAGGACGATTGCGGTATGAACTGATGATAGCGGCAATAATAGCTAAATCAGCCGATGTTTCTGTGATTTTGATGCCACCTGCGATGTTGATGTAGACATCGTATTGGTTAAAGGGCAGGTCTAGCTTTCGCTCTAAAAGCGCTAAAAGCATCGTTAAGCGGTTGAGTTCATAGCCTGTTGCACTGCGTTTGGGCGTTGGATAGCCACTTTCACTGACCAGTGCTTGCACTTCTAGCACAATAGGGCGGCTTCCTTCCATTAAAACGGTAATGGCAGAGCCTGCTTGGGCACGTCCTCTGGTAAAGAATTTTTTAGAGATATCTTTAGCACTCACAAGCCCCGCTTTGGTCATCTCAAAAATGCCTACTTCACTGGTCGTTCCAAAACGGTTTTTAAAGCCTCGTAAAAGTCGAAGTTCCCTAGAAGAATCTCCCTCAAAATAAAGCACCGTATCCACCATATGCTCTAAAACTCTAGGACCTGCGATGGTTCCATCTTTGGTGATGTGTCCGATGATAAACGTTGCAATATTTTTAGCTTTCCCAAAACGCATAAGCTCAAAAGTGATTTCACGTACTTGCGAGACACTTCCGGGAGCTGAGCTGATTTTTTCACTGTAAATGGTTTGAATAGAATCAATCACCAACACTTCAAACGCATGCTTTTCAAGCTCTTTAAAAATCGTATCGAGTCTGATTTCAGAGAGTAAAAAGAGGTCTTTATAGTTGCTATCGACTCGGTTAGCACGCAGTTTGATTTGGCTAGAAGATTCTTCTCCGCTGACATAAAGGACTTTTTTGCCCTCACGTGCAAGATTGCCTGCAATTTTAAGTAAGAGTGTTGATTTACCTACTCCTGGGCTTCCTCCAATGAGGGTGAGACTTCCTTTAACAATGCCCCCACCTAAAACCAAGTCAAGTTCGCTATCACCTGAACTATAACGCTCAATCTGTTCGTACGCAACATCGGTGATAGGAATAGCATGGCTTAGTGTAGTGTTTGAAGAAGGATTTGCATTAATCTCTTTTAAAACATCAATTTGATTTTGAGAAAGCTCGATAAATTCATCCCAAGCACCACAATTTGGGCATTTTCCAAGCCATTTTGCACTTTGATGCCCACAAGCTTGGCACTCAAATAAAATCTGTTTCTTAGCCATTGTGACTTACAAAAATAGCATCTAAAATCGTTTCGATATATGCATCAGGCTCAAAAGGAATCAAATCATCCCGTCCTTCACCCACGCCCACATAAGCGATAGGAAGCCCAAGTGCTTTAGCAATGCCAAATAAAGAGCCTCCTTTAGCCGTTCCATCAAGTTTTGTGATGATAATAGCATCAATACCGACCATCTCATGAAAGGCTTTGGCTTGGTTAATCGCTGATGTTCCTTGTGTTCCATCTAAAACAAGAATTTTGCGGTGAGGTGCTCCAAGAAGTGCTTTATCGCAGATACGAACAATTTTTTTAAGCTCATTAGCAAGATTGACTTGGTTGTGTAAACGTCCTGCGGTATCGATAATGACATGGTCTATTTTTTTCGCAACAGCGGAGCTAATGGTATCGTAAGCCACAGCTGAGGGGTCATGCCCTTGTTGGGTGTAGACAATACCCACATCTATTTTGTCTGCCCAGCTTTTAAGTTGTTCAATAGCTGCGGCTCTAAAGGTGTCAGCTGCGCCTAGTAAGACATCTTTGCCTTCTTTTTTGTAGTTATGCGCTAGTTTTGCAATCGTTGTCGTTTTTCCTGCACCATTCACGCCAATGATGAGTTCCACAAAAGGTGCTTTGACCTCTTTGATTTCAGCACTTTCGTACATAAAATAGGCTTTTAAAACACGCTTGATATCAGCTTTTGCAATCATGTTTGAAGGAGGAAGATAATAGATAATCTCTTCAACCAACTCATAAGGAATGTCGGATTCTATTAAAATCTCTTCCAAGAGATTTTTGTCAATTTTCTCAACTTTTTCAGGCAGTATCTCTTTAATCGACTCAAGCGTTTTTGTGAGTCCTTTTTTGATAAAACTAAACATTAGAGCACCTTCTTAATATCAGCATCAATCATCTCTTCAGGAACAGCTCCAACATAATGCGTTGAGTAATTACCATTTTTATCGTATAGGAACATTAATGGAATGTTCTTAACACCCCCAACGCTTTTAGCAAATTTGAAATTTTCAGGAGAATTGGTTATAGGGTATTGAATAGCGTTGTATTTAATAAAACTAGCGATTTCTTCATTGGATTTATTTTCTTCCAATAAAACGCTGATAATAATAAAGTTTTCTTTGTATTTTTCTTGGAGATTGTTTAGGTGAGGAATTTCAGCTTTACAAGGCGGACACCATGTGGCAAAAAAGTTGACAAGAACCACTTTATTTTCATAGCCTGAAAAAGTAAATCCTTTGTCACTAGGAGTCACAATAATCTCTTTGCCCTCTGTGCTTGTGAGTGTAATTTTTTCACTTTTAGATGTTTCTTTAAGTGGTTTTGCTTGAGCCTCTTCTTTCTTAGATTCAGAAGAACAACCGCTCCAAAAGAGTAACGATGTTGTGGCTAAAATGCTTATCCAGAGTTTCATCAAAGTCCTTTATTTAATAGTAATAAAATATTATAAAGGATATCATTATATTGAAGTGAGGCTTAAAACGACAACAATGAAAAAAATTAGGTTTGAAAATAAATCGGTATTTCGTCACTATGCAAAGCAAAAACTCCTCAAAAGTATCAATGCTTATAAGCGTGATAAAATTATTTCACGCCATATTTTAGACATCGTTGAAGCGCTTAAACCAGCTACAATTTTACTCTATATTCCTCTGTCAATTGAGCCTAACATCCAAGATGTGATACGAATTTGCCAAAAAAAATGTCAGGTTTTTGTCCCATTTATGGAAGGTATTAGTTTCAAGATGGTAAGATATAGATTGCCTTTATATACGAAACAATTTAACATCAAAGAGCCTAAAAACTCTTTTGCAGTTAATCCAAAAATTGATTTAGCCATAGTGCCCGTCATAGGGGTTGATGGAGCACTTAGAAGAATAGGTTTTGGTAAAGGGATGTATGATCGATTTTTCGACACTCTTGATACAAAGCCAACCGTAGTGTTTGTTCAACGAGAACTTTGTATGACACAAACACGTTTAGGCGAAGAACACGATATCCAAGCCGATATTTATTTAACCCCTTATCAAATTATTATTAAAAGAGGACACGATGGTCTTAGAGTCACTAGCAGTAGGTGCAGCAGTCGTAAGCGGCGCTGCAGGGTTTTTCATCGCCAAAAAGATGGAAGCGGCCAATTATGAGATCCATGTTGCTCAAGCAAGAGCCAAAGCTAAAGCGATAGAGCATGAAGCAGAATTAATCCTTAGCAATAGCAATATTAAAGTGAAAGAAGCGGAGCTTGAAGCCAAGCGTCGCTATGATGACAAAACCATAGCGCTTAAAAAAGAGCATTCTGAAAAAGTACTAGAGTTAGAGAAAAAGGAGCGCACGTATAAGGAAGAGTTGAAAAAAATTGAAAAAGAGCGCCAAGAGATAGAAGCACTCCAAAGTGATGCTACGTCTATTTTTCAAGAAGGAAAGCAACTCAAAGATGAATACAGCGCCAAAGTTAGAGAAGCACTCCTTGTTTTAGAGCGTTCTGCTGGACTGACGCAAAGTGAGGCAAAAGAGATTGTTTTAGCCAAAGTAGAAGAGCAATCTCGCGCACAAATAGCGCATACAGTCAGACGCTTGGAAGAAGAGGCTAAACAAGATGCTAAGCGAAGAGTCAATTACATCTTAGCACAAGCAACCACACGTTTTGCAGGCGAATATGCCGCAGAGCGTTTGATTAACGTGGTCAATATTAAAGATGATGAACTCAAAGGTCGTATTATTGGTAAAGAAGGGCGAAATATTAAGACCTTAGAGATGCTTTTAGGTGTCGATATTATTATTGACGATACGCCTAATGCGATTATCTTAAGTAGCTTTAACCTCTACCGTCGTGCGATTGCAACGAAAGTTATTGAGCTTTTGGTACAAGATGGACGTATTCAGCCCGCACGTATTGAGGGAATTTATGAGAAAGTGAAAGATGAGTTTGACCAAAGCTTGATGGAAGAGGGTGAAAATATCATCATCGACCTTGGAATCACGAAAGTGCATCCAGAGCTTGTAAAGCTTATCGGTCGTCTGAAATTTAGAGCAAGTTATGGTCAAAATGCGCTAGCGCACTCTTTGGAAGTGGCGCACTTAGCGGGTATTATTGCGGCAGAAACAGGAGGAGACGTTTTATTAGCACGTCGTGCGGGAATCCTTCATGATATCGGTAAAGCATTGACGCATGAAACAGCAGGAAGCCATGTCGATTTGGGTGCTGAAATTTGTCGTCGTTATAAAGAGCACGATGTTGTTATTAATGCTATTTTCGCTCACCACGGACATGAAGAGCCAACCTCTGTTGAATCAGCCGCTGTGTGTGCCGCTGATACGCTCTCAGCCGCTCGTCCAGGAGCGCGTCGAGAAGTGTTAGAGAGCTTCTTAAAACGTGTTCAAGACATCGAAGATATTGCAAAAAATAAACAAGGTATCAAACAAGTCTATGCCATTAATGCTGGACGAGAAATCCGTGTTATTGCCAATGCAAAACTCATTAATGATGACGAAGCCGTTCTTTTAGCCAAAGAAATTGCGCAAGAAATCGAGAGTAAAGTGCAGTACCCTGGAGAAATTAAAGTCAATGTGATTAGAGAACTTCGCGCTGTCGATTTTGCTCGTTAAATACTTTTACATGTAGAGGAAATTTCCTCTACATGCTTTCTTAAACAACGGACACATATGCCCTCAGTTTACACCTTTAAACATCTTTTTAACGAAGCACTACACTATAAAAAAGAGCTCTTTTTTGCTCATGTTATCGCTTTTATCGCGGTGAGTGTTAGTATTCCTATCCCTTTGGTGATGCCACTTTTAGTTGATGAGATTTTGCTTGGAAAGCCAAGATGGATAGTTCCTTTTGTCGATACACTGATAGGCACTTCAAGCCCTGCATTTGTTTATATCATCATTGTATTATTGCTTGTTTTGGTCTTGCGATTTTTATTTTTTGCGTTTAACTATACACAAACAAAACTCTTTACGATTATTTCAAAAAATATTGCTTATAAGATTCGCGAAAATGTTTTAAACCATCTTAGTCATGTTGCAATGCATGAGTTTGAGTTTTTTGGCGCAGGTCGTGCTTCATCGCTTTTAGTGACCGATGTTGAGACCATTGATAATTTTTTAGGGGTTTTTGTCAGTCGGTTGATTATATCGGTATTAACGATTATTGGTGTGGGCGCTGTCTTGTTGATGATTCATTGGCAATTAGGGCTTTTTATTTTGATTCTTAACCCATTGGTTGTCTTATTGACCACCAATCTTGCTAAAAAAGTCTCTGTTTTAAAAAAAGAGCAAAATAAAGCCTATGAGCTTTTCCAAGAAGCATTGAGTGAAACCTTGGATATGTTTATGCAAATACGCGCTACCAATAAAGAAAAGCTCTTCTTTGATAAGGTGCGTTCTCAAGCGCAAGAAATAAAGCGCAGTTCAATCCTTTTTGGCTACAAAAGTGATGGAGCGAATAGACTCTCTTTTTTAGTCTTTCTTTCAGGCTTTGAACTCTTTCGAGCGGCGAGTATTTTTGTGGTGGCGTATTCGGATTTGAGTATTGGCTCCATGCTAGCAATTTTTGGGTATTTATGGGTGATGATGACGCCTATTCAAGATATTTTGAATATCCAATACTCTTACCACAATGCGCTCAAAGCACTAGAGCGTATTAATACGATTTTGGGTCTTAAACAAGAAGAAAGAGGTTTACATGTAAAAAATCCTTTTGCACAACATGTGACCAATGCTATTGATGTTAAAAATCTCTCTTTTGGGTATGATAATGGAAAAAATGTCCTTGAATCCATCAATCTGCATGTACCTCGAGGCTCGAAAATAGCAATTGTTGGAGCAAGTGGGAGTGGCAAAACAACATTGGCGCATTTGCTTGTGGGGCTTTATCCACTCGAAGAGGGGGAGATTTTCTTTGATGGTGTTTCTAGTAAAGAAATAGGTTTAGACGTTGTGCGAGAGCATCTTTTTTTAGTGCTTCAGCACCCTCAGCTCTTCAATGCTTCTATCGCACAAAATTTGATGATCGATGAGCATAGTGATGCTGTGCTCATCGAAAAAGCACTTAAAATTGCACAGCTTGAAGCATTTGTGAGAGAATTACCAGAGGGAATTCATACACAAATCGGAAAACATGGGATTAAGCTCTCTGGCGGTCAGCGACAAAGACTCTCCATCGCTCGCATGGTGCTTCAAAATCCTAACATTGTTGTGTTTGACGAATCAACATCTGCGCTGGATGTGCATACGGAAGCCAAGCTTTTTTCAGCGTTGGAAGAGTATTTGCTTGGAAAAACAACGATTATTATTGCTCATCGCTTAAGTACCATTAAAAAGGCGGATTATATCTACGTGCTCGATAAGGGAAGGATTGTAGAAGAGGGAACGCATGAAGCATTAATGGCACGCGAGGGAACATTTTTTGATTATGTCGTACAAAACAGTAGGAGTAAAGAATGATACGAAAAATAGGACATATCATCGCACTTTTGATGATTATAACCGTATGGGCACATGCTTCAGCGGAAGAAAAATTACTGGATGCATCCAATTCACTTAAAAATATGCTTAGAGATTCTAAGGCTATTCCTAAAGGCGTTTTTACGAAAGCACAGGCCATCGCTATTTTTCCTGGAACCATAGAAATTAGTATGTTTTTAGGTGGAAAAACAGGCAATGGCGTCATGGTGGTGCGTAAAAGTGATGGTTCATGGAGTTCACCGATGTTTGTGCATTTAGGTGGCGCTGGATTTGGTTTGCAACTAGGTGTTGAGAAAAAAGATATTTTGATGGTTTTTCAGACCAAAGATGCTGTTAAAAAGATGATGGATAATAAGATGACTTTAGGGGTTGATGCCTCGGTTGCTGTCGGACCTGCGGGAGAAAGTGTAGGCAAAGGCAGTGAGGTTAATTTTAAAGCCGAGGTCTATACTTATACAAAAACCGAAGGACTTTTTGTTGGCTTTTCACTCGATGGTTCTGTTATGAATCATGATTTTGATAAAAATATTGAACTCTATGGAAATAATATTATGCCTGAACAAATCGTTGAATCGGATGGATTAAGTTCATCGTTTGCGGTTGAAGAGTTTTTAAGAACACTACAACAGATTAATTATTAAGGAAAAACGTGGAAGATATTATTAATTCACTTTCAACATACGGTTATATCATTTTATTTGCTTACTCTTTTGGTGGCGGTATGGTAGCGATTATTGCCGCTGGAGTCCTTTCGTATGCTGGGAAAATGGACATCACGACATCGATTATTGTAGCGGCGTTTGCTAATGTTTTAGGAAGTAGTTTTCTTTTTTATATGGGACGTTATAATAAAAATGCTTTGATGCCTTATATCAAAGCGCATCGTCGCAAATTAGCGCTGAGTCATATCTTGATGAAAAAGCAAGGGGATAAAATTATTTTTATTCAAAAATTTGTTTATGGTCTGAAAACCTTAGTTCCTATGACCATTGGTATCACCAAATACCCTCAAGCTAAATTTCATCTGCTCAACACCCTCAGTGCTATGGTGTGGGCTACGGTTTTAGGATTGGGTAGTTATACCGCAGGTGAACTTTTGATGCAAATCGCAGCGTACTTCTCCGATAATACCTTTATGGCTCCTATTATTCTCTTCTCGATTTTAGGCTTGATTTGGTTTTATTTCCAAAAAGCAACCCAAAAGAAGCGCTAGAAAGCGCTTCTTAAAAAATCTTATTGCTCAGTATGAGCATCTTTTGTTCAAAGCGATTCATAAATTCTTGGTAAGCTTGTCGAGAGTGGCTGATGGTACAGATAAAAGTTTTCATAAATAACTCCTTAAAATAATCTAAGCTAAAATCGTTCCACGTTTTGATATTGTAATAAAAATATAAAATATGCTATAATTTTATTTCAAAATGAAATATTGGAGGAGAAAATGCCAGATATTTTAAGTGTTTTGCAAAAAGTTAAAGATATTCTCTCTCAAGAAGTGGGCGAGCGAAAAGTATTTGATAAAGATGTTGCTGAAGCTTTGGGCATTAATCAACTCACCCTAGCGACCATGAAAAATAGAGCAAAAATTCCTTACAAAGAGATACTTGAGTTTTGCGCGAAGCGAAAAATTTCAATCAATTGGGTTTTGTTTGACCAAGTGGTTGAAAGCTTACAAGCTGAAACAGATAAGTTTGCCAAAATTCACTATTTTAGAGATATTTACGCCTCTGCGGGTGGCGGTGCTTTAAATGAAGAAGAAGAGGGCGAGATGATGTACCTTGATGAGGAGATTGTTCACAAGCTTGGTGGCATTGGGATGATAAAACATATTCAAGCGATTAATGTTTTGGGTGATTCGATGGAGCCTACACTTTACAGTGGAGATGTGGTTTTTGTGAATAAAGAGTATCGTAATGCTCATAAAGCAGGCATTTATATTGTTTCAACACCTGCGGGACTTTTCATCAAACGCTTGCATCTTCAAGCCAATGGTATGGTTGCGTTGCTCTCCGATAATGAGTCGTATGCGCCTGAGATGGTCAATGCGCATGATGTTGAGGTGATTGGAAAAGTGGTTGGAAAACTCTCATCGAATATTTAATTATTAACTGCGTTATACAACCATACGATACATAATTGTGTATCGTATGGCTTACTTTGTTTAAATAAATCTGAATACAACCCCATTGCAACACTTCGTTGATACAATAAAATCAGTAATACATGTACGATAATCAATAAAGGTTAAAACGCAATGAAAAAAGAGTATCGCGATATGATAGAGTGCGCTGGACATGGGTTTTGGGAATGGAATCCTATTTCCAATGCTCTTTATTTTTCAAAGCAGTGGCAAGAGATGCTTGGGTATGAAGATAAAGAGCTGGTTCATGGTATTGAAGAGTGGGTTTCACGCATTCATCCAGATGATTTTAGCCACTGTTTTAATGCATTAGCCACCCTTCTTAGAGGAACGATATCGGTGTATCGAAATGAACATCGTATGTTATGTAAAGATGGAAAGTATCGATGGTTTTTAGACCAAGCAAGAGTTCTTGAACGCAATCCGCAAGGCTATCCTTCAAAAGTTATAGGAACGTACACGGATATTGATGAGCTTAAGAGCAGCTTAGAATATTATCAAAAGAGTAACGCACAAAAGGAGAGATGATGGTAGCGCATATCGCACAAAATCAACATTACTTTTTAGAGCATAAAGAAGATGTTGCTTTTTCATTTATTCATGATGAATCCATTCGTGATGTGTTAGAAAGACATGGAATTGATCTTTTGTTTTTTGCTAGACACTTTGGTGTTCGTGTGGTGGATGCTGTGATCATCGCACTCTTAAACCAGCAAAAATCTTATCTCAATGCGCTTTTAGAAGTGATGCAACTTTTTTTCTCGAATCATAATATCTGTTTGGATAAACACGATTTGGATTTTTTGCGTCAAGGGTTTCGAAAAACATTTGCCAAATTTGCGATGAATCTTGATGCTCGCGATATGATTCAAATAGAATCGATGCTAGACGTAGAAGAGAAAAGAGATTTTTTTAGCATTGAGGAGATTGAAGAGTCCAAAGAATTGATTGAAGATATGGAGTATTTTCTCTCAAAAATTTCGAGTGAAGAAATTTCGATGGCTGATTTGCACAGTGCAATGGAAAAATGTGTCATTATTGCAGAAACGTATGGGCATTTGTTAAGCGAAAAAGAGTCTTGTGCTTTTTTAAGTCGCAAGATTTTGGATATGAGTGTTTTACTACGTTCTTGGTCAGGTGTGGTGGGAGAAGAAGCCTTTTTTATGGTTTTAGATAGACTTAAATCAATCATTGCGTTACTTCTTGCTTTTCACGAACAAGCATTAGAGGCTCAAAGTGTTGAATACACTGCTTTTGATGCACCTTTTAGTCGTGATATTGAAAGATTAGCAGAGATTTTAAAACTAAAAGAGGGTTACATGTAAAGAGGTTTTCTCTTTACATGTAAAAAAATTAGAGGCTTTCTTTGATCTCGATGGTGAGCATTTTGTCATTTTGTGTGATGCTATCAAGCACTTTGAAGCTCTCTTTATCATCTTTATCAATGGCACCAAAGACGGTGTGAACGCCATCTAAATGAGGGCAATCGACAAAACAGATAAAGAATTGGCTTCCGCCTGTGTTTGGACCAGCGTGAGCCATAGAAAGTGCACCACGTTTGTGCTTGCTTTTTTGACCTCGACACTCACACGCAATACTCCAACCAGGTCCTCCCGTTCCTCTTCCGCTTGGGCATCCGCCTTGTGCCATAAAGTTTTTGATAACACGGTGAAAAATTAAGCCATCGTAAAATTTATCATTAGCTAGGGTTGCGAAGTTCGCAACGGCAATGGGTGTCTCTTCAGGATTGAGTTTAATGACGATATCGCCTTTTTCTGTTTTAATAATAGCGTATTGAAATGCCGCTAACTGTTCTTTAGAATAGTCGTATGTTTTGAGTTTCATCAAGGTACCTTTGTTTAAAATTTTGCGAATTATAGCATAGAAGCGTGACAAAAAGGGAAGGATTTTGAATTAGCTTTTGAGCATCAAAAGGTCTTTAGGATAGGCGGAAATCTCTTGTGCAGTGGATTCGGTAGAGAGCTCTTCAAGCGTGGAATGAAGATTTACATGTAAAGCAAATTCTTTGATGAGCGCATCTGGACCAAAAAGATGCAAATAAGCACTTAAAGACTTTTCCCAATCAATCGCTGAAGCGCACTCTTGATAAGCATCTTTAAATTGTGCGATGTAAAGTCTTCGCATTAAAAACGAGACATTGGCTCTGCAAACAGAAATTGTCATGTACGGAATCAACGCGGCATAGACACTTGGATAGGCTTTGGCTTCAATGGCTTCGAGCTGTTTGGCTTGAAAGTGTAATTTGCGCTCTTCAAGCTCTTTGATTGGCGCATAATTGAGCCCTAGTTTGAACTGGTCTTGTGTTTTAATGGCTTCAAAAAGTAAGTTATGCTCGATTTGGGTTTCAAGTGTACTGAGCGCATTGGAGACTTCTTTAAGGCGTATGGCTTGGTTACGGTAGGGTAAAAAGTCATGGAGCATCGAGGTTAAACTAAGCGCTTGTGTGTAGTTTCTCTCTTCTAAAAGCGTGGTAATTTGCAGTTGGAGTTTTTCGCCTAAGAGAAGTACCTTTTTGTATAAAGGGGTAAATTCTAAAAAAGTATTTTGGGTGACCATTTTAAAGTAGAGTGCAAAATTTTTCTCACGAATAGCTGATTCGCTGAGCATAAAAATCTTTGAATTATGCAACATCTGCTCTATCATCACTTTTTTTTCTTCAACATCTAAGAAGAGCTTGAGGCTATCTCGTGCCGCTTCTTTGTTTAAAATAGGTTCACGTGAGAGTAGAATTTGTGCTTTTTGAAGGTTTTTATTCCATAAAGCTTCCATTTGTGTATAGATAGCACTTTTTTTCAAAATGGGTTTAGTAGAGGCAAGTTCATAGGCAGGTGCAAAGTGAAAGCTTCTGAAATAGCGGTGCAAAGACATCAAATCAGGTTGTAGCTCTTCAATTTGGGTAAATTCAAGTTTGCATTTAGGGTGAAATAAAAAAGGTTCAGCCATGTTTTTTGCTTCTTCAAGATGCCCTGAAGAGATAAGGTTGATAATGGTCTCTTTTTGTACTAGCCATTCATCGTAAATAAGGCGTGTGTCACGGTGCGACATGAGAAAAATATTTTTGGTAAAAAGGATAGAAGCTTCTTTGATTTTTTTAAGCTTGATGTAGAGTTTGAATTGTTCCTCAAATTCTCTGTGATTGAGAAATAAAAGCTCACCTGATTTGAACCCAAAAATAAAATAACGCCCCGTTCTCACAAAAGAGGTAATGCCAAGATAGGGAAGTTTGACAGAAAATAAGACTTCCATACTTTTTACATGTAACGCAAATAAGACGGATTCTCGTGTGCCGATATAAACAAATTTTTTACTGTGCGAGAGCGTTAAATAAGAGGGCCAAAGATTTTCATCTAAAAGGGTTTGTTTCACAATACGTTGTTTTGCAATATCGATTTTGATGATTTTACCATTGCGTGTGATGGCAAGAAGGGTGTTTTCTGAGACAAATGTCATCATTTCCACCACTTCTTCCAAACGTTTATGAAAAATGACTTCTTGTGTGTTATAACGGTAAACAATGAGTCCTTTTGAAAAAGAAGCACGAGCTGAGAGTTGGGTCTCTTCATTAAGCGTTACCGCAGTGATGGTGTCGCTTGAGCGAGGAAGTTCTGCGATAAGATGCCCATCATCGGTGTGAATAATAAACGTACGACCTTTTTCATTACCCGTAATAAGTATTTTATCACTCTCTCCAAAACGCGCCTTTGTGACACGTGCTCCAGCATTGTGTGTGAAAGCGCAAATTTTGTTAAGTTTTGTTTTCGTATCAAGGATATATTCTGCCCCTTGGGTTGAAAAAGAGACATATGCTCTTTTTGCGCCAAGTGCGGCAGGACGATGATAATAATCAAAGAGTGATGGGGTATACGAAGTACTAAGTGTGGTGCTTTTAGTAATTTCAAGTCGTGTAAGATCAACTTTGTGTAAGGCATAGTTATTATCAATCACATGCAGCGTGTTCTCATCCGCAAGTGCTATGCGTGAGATGGGTGCGTGAAACGTTATTTCT
Organism: uncultured Sulfurospirillum sp.; assembly: GCA_964441765.1. GTDB lineage: Bacteria > Campylobacterota > Campylobacteria > Campylobacterales > Sulfurospirillaceae > Sulfurospirillum. Next base: position 11,007 of record CAYTVI010000009.1, on the reverse strand, counting down.
CGAGAACTTGGCAGCATAACTCAAAATCCTCTTGCTTGATAATACAGACAAGATAGCTTTGTGCTTCAAAAGAAGAGATTTTGATGAGCACTTCTTGAAGACCTCCGAGTGATTTGACGGTTCCTTTGAATGTAATATCGCCTTCATATGGCCATTGCTCTAAAATAGCACTGACACTCTCATAATAATCCATCTCTTCAAAATAGACAATCTCTTTTAAAGAAGCTGATTTACTAGAGAGTTTTCCAAGCAGTGTTTCATCGCTATGGTAAAGAAGCATATCTTCAAGTCCTTTATTATGGGCTTGAAGCAAAAAGTCAGTACGGATTAATGCGCTAGGAAAAGGTAGCATTTTCAAAAAGTGTTCAGAGGTGATTTTTAAAGCTTGCTCCACATCAGCTTTTGCTACTTGTTCTTGCACAGTGTGCAAGTCTGTTAAATCTTGAATAATACCTACAAACTCAATAATCTCACCCTCATTGTTTAAAATAGGAACAACGGTTGTGTAGTGGTAGAGTGGGGTGAGAAATTTGGTTTGATTCGTGAGGTATCCTTGCCACATCTGTTTTGAAAGAATGGTTTTCCACAAATCTTCAAAAACCGTTTTTGGGGTTAAGGGAGAGCCGATGATATTATGTTTTTTACCGACAATATCTTCTTTGCTATAGCCTGTACTTTTACAAAAATTTTCATTGACATCTTTGATAATACCATTGGTATCAGTGATAGAGACAATACATGCTTTATCTAAAGCTTCTTTGTAGGATTTTAAAATAGAGCTTTTTAAATCAAGGGTTCGGGATTGAACTTCTGTTAAGCGCTTAAGTTTGGCATTCGCACTTTCAAGATCCTCGCGATACCTTTGTAACTCCTTTTTGTGGTGTATATGTTCCACAATTTTGTGCAAAACTTTAAAAATTTGCTCACTACGAAGGGGCTTTGTGATGAAATTATCAATGCCTAGTCCAATCAGCTTGACTAAATATTCAATCTCGTTATGCGCTGAGGTGACAAGAATAGCTTGTTCGGGATAGAGCGCTTTGATATGCTCAATCATCTCAATACCATCCATGACAGGCATGCGTATATCGGTAATGACGATATGGTAGTGATTTTGTGCGAGTTTTTCTAATCCTTCTTGCCCATCTTGTGCTAAATCAACATGTTCAAAAATATCGCTTAAAAAAATACTTACTTCTTCACGCAACGAAAGATCATCTTCCACATACAGCACCCTTAAATCTTTACTCCAAGTGATGAGTTGGTCGATTGTATTTTCCATCGTAACTCCGATTTTAATTTCTTGGGAGTATTATATACTCAAAACGTTGCATTTGTGTTATATAATTATGAAAATTTGGAAGGAAGTGTTTTATGGGACATCGCTTATCATTGCTTTTAGTGGAGGATGATCTCTCCTTGTTAGAAGAGTTAAAACTCTTTTTAAGTGATTTTTTTAGCGATATTATCACCGCAACAAGCTCAGAACAAGCGCATCAGCTTTTCTTTGAACGTCCATTTGATTTAGTTGTTACTGACATCAGACTTCCTCAGCAAAGTGGTCTTAATTTGGTAGAGAAGATTAAGAAGAAAGTACCAGAACAACGCATCATTGTGATGTCTGCGTATCAAGATATTGATTATTTTTTAAAGAGCATTGAGCTTAAAATTTACGGTTTTTTAACCAAGCCTTTTGATTCACAAAAACTAATTGCCATGATGCTAAAAGTCACCTCCGAACTTGAGCAATCAAAAAATAAAACTCTTTCCAATCATCGCGTTCAGCTCTCACCCTCACGTGTGTTTGATACGCTCTCAAAATCTTTACATGTAAACGATGTTTTACAGGAACTGACCCAAAAAGAGGAGCAATTATTGGCGTTATTGGTCAAACACCGAAACCATTTTGTCTCCAATGAGCTGATTGCAAAGATGGTGTGGGAGAGTGATGAGGTCAATAATTCAACCCTACGAGCCCTTATCAAGCGTTTGCGTGATAAACTAGGCTCTGAGGAGAGTATTGCGAATCTTAAAGGAAGAGGGTATAAGCTTAACTCAATTTCTGAGGCTGAGTGAAAAAATAACCTTGTGAATAATCTACTCCTAAAGAGCGCACCATCTCAAACTCTTCTTGAGTTGAGACAAATTCTGCGATGACTTTAATGTGCATCTTGTGCGCCATAAAGACGATGCTTTCAACAATGTTTTGATTGCGTTCGCTGTGTTCAATGCCTTTAATAAATTGTCCATCTATTTTGACAAAATCCACACCGCATTGCTCAAAACGGTTAAAGTTGGAGCGATCACTCCCAAAATCATCTAACGCCAATTGATAGCCCATTTCTTTGAATTTTTCCAAACTTTTTAATGCAACACTGTTGGCGTCATTGAGAATGATATCTTCTAAAATTTCAAGCACCACACGAGAGGGGTCAATGCCATTTTGCTCTTGTTTGAGTTTTAAAAATTCAAGAAAAGAGGGGTTGAAAAGGTCTTCATTGGTGATATTAATCGAAAAATGAATATCCTTGCCAGCAAAAATTTTAAAGCATTTGTGAATCATCGTACGGGTTAGATTGCCCATTAAACCACTGCGCCTTGCCGCTTCTAAAAAGTATGCAGGCGAGATAAACGCCCCTTCTTCTTCAATACGCGCAAGACATTCATAGGAGATAATCTCTTGGGTTTTGTTATCGACAATAGGGTGAAATAATGGAATCACGCGGTCTTCTTCTAAAGCAGAGCGAAATTTTTGAATCCATGTTGTTTCCATAAAGACTCTTTGCGTTGAAACACACTCGGCATTGTACGTGTTGATTTGATTGAGAAGCCCTGTAAGCCCAGCTTCTTTCAAAGCCGTGCGAGCATTGGGTAAAAGCATCGTAGGTTCATCCGAGCTTGCGATACCACAAGAAAGTGTTACGTAAAGTGGGTGTTCATTGCGTTCTGCAACAGGGGTTTCTTTGAAAAATGCTTGAATTTGAATGGCTAAGGAGAGTGGGTCTATAAGTAATTTGTCGCACAAAATGACAAACTCATCGGAATTGTATTTAAAGAGTTTGACCTCTTCTGGAAGATTGTATTGTAAAAACTCTCCCACTTTGGCTAAAACACTATCTCCTAACTCAAAGCCATAGGTTTGATTAATCGTGCTTAAATCATCAATATTATAAAGCAAGGCGCAGATTTTTTGTCCCTTTGGAAGGGCGTCAAGGTAGTGGTAGAGCATTGTGGCGTTTTGAAGTTTTGTGACCTTGTCGATGGTTAAAAATTCGTGCATCTTTTCATAACTGCGCTCTAACGCAACGGTTTTTTCTTCGACCATCTCTTGAAGTTTGGTTTTATACGCTTCATTCTCTTTACGGACATTAACCATTTCAGCAGTTTTATATAAGGTTTCGATGAGCTGTTCAAAGTCGATGGGCTTTAAAATGTAGCCCGTAATATTATTGCGAATACTCTCTAAAAAATATTCCGTTTCATTGTGTGCAGAGACGACCATCACCGCTTGGTCAGGGTTTTGAAGGTGAATATTTTTAAGCAACTCAATACCGTTCATAAACGGCATATTCAAATCCGTAATCACGATATCATATGCAAAAGGGTTTTGCTGATAGGCTTCTAATGCAACTTTACCATTGTCACATTCTTCAACATTAAAGCGAAGGTCTCGTAAAATTGACGCGGTGGTTTCTCTCAAATCAAGGTCATCTTCCGCATAAAGAATACGCATATGTGAACTAAGAGTGAGTAGGGCTTCTAAATTCTTCACGCGTTCTTTTCTCCTTGAAAGGTAATGACAAATTTTGCACCCTTACTTGTGTTTGAAGCGTTGAGTGTTCCGCGGCAATGTTGTTCGATAATCATCTTTGACATATAAAGTCCTAAGCCTGTTCCATTTTTCTCATTTTTGGTTGAAAAATAAGGATCAAAAATCTTTTCCATAATCTCAGGCTTAATTCCCCCTGCATTATCTTCGATTTCAATCACAAAATGGTCATTTTCTTCATAAGCATGTATGGAGATTGTACCATCTTCTATCTTATGTTCCAAAATCGCATCGTGTGCATTTTTGATGATATTCATCAGCACTTGGGTGATTTTTTTACCATAGGTGATAAAGGTTGTGTGCGATTCATTCTTTACATGTAAAGCGATGCTATTGATTTCAAGGCTCTTTCCGATAATACCAAAGGTGTTTTGCAAAATAGTCTCAATCGATACTTCTTCATGTTCTTGTTCAGGTTTGAAGAAATTGCGAAAATCATCAATCGTAGAAGTCAGGTATTTGAGATAACTGTCCATTTTACTAATGGAACTTTCTAAATAGGCTTTGTGCTCAAGCCTTCCTTCCTCGCTGGTTAAGTCAAATTTATTGAGGGTAGATTTGAGTTGAATACTCATCAAAACAGTGCCTATTGCCCCTAAAGGTTGGCGCCATTGGTGGGCTATCATGCTAATCATCTCACCCATTTGTGCTAGGCGAGATTGGTGAATCATAATCTTTTGTGCTTCCATGTTTTTGGCAATACCCTGAGCGATTTTACGTTCCATCGAGCCATAAAGCTCTTGCAAGGTTTTACTCATGGTGGTAAAGTTTTCAATCAAGGTATCAATCTCGAAAATTCCTGAGCGTTCAAGTTTTGCAATAGAGAGTTTGCCTTTTAAATCTTTGGTCGCTTCAATGAGGTTTTGAATAGGGTTTAGCATACGATTGGAAAAATCTTTAGAACGCTTGATAATGAGCAGTAAAAACACCAGATAAAAAAGTGCCATAAAGGCAAGAGCAAAATAGCCAATGGTATCGGTTTTTGCTTTGAGTGCTTGAGAGGGCGCTAACAAAGAGTCTTCATCTAAGACCAAAATCAAACGCCAATCCGTCTCTTCAATACTGTTTTGTGTGATAATCAAGCGATTATTCTTGCTTTCAAAACGAGATAAATTTTCATTGTTTTTAATCACTTGGCTGAGGTATTGGCTTAAGCTATTGGTGTTTTGAAACAGATTAAAGTCTTTGGGTTTGGCAATGGTTTGAACCACAGGTGCTTCATAAGTGTGAGATGTCAGCTCTCGAAGCCCAAACATAGGCTCTAATGCGCTATCCATGGCTAAGATATTGCCTGATTTATCTACCAACATCGCTGAAGAAGTGTAGGGGAGTTTGATGGATAAAATATTGGTAATGAGCTTATCAATCGTCACATCAATCCCGACAACACCTTCTAAAAAATCTCCCTTATACACAGGTGCGATAGCGCTTATCATCCATCCTGCACCCGCTGGGTCAAGGTAAGCTTCTGTCCAGACCACTTTTTTGGAAGGGTTGTGTTTGGCATCGGCTAAATAATAAAAGTTGTAGATAGGAATATCAATGTCATGTGGGTATTGTTCTAGAGCATCTTTCATGTACGGACAAAGCCTGTTCATCGAGTCAAAACTGTTGAAATAAAGCTGTGCGATATTTTCATTGCTGTGCAAAACAGAGTTATACAAATCATCCATTGACTCTGTCGCAATGGCCTTTTCTAAGCGATTGGGGTTGTTTTTTTGAACATTAGAGAAGAACAGGGTACATGAGTTCTCTTTTCGCTTAGCGTTGACAATGACGCCATCGTTTGTAACGGTGTAAATAGGGTCATTTGTTTTTACATGTAAAGGATTATAAGAGGAAAAAAACTTTTCATGCCCTTTTTGAAATAAGGCGGTAATTTTTGAGATAGAGCGAAATTCATTGTTTACGATGGTCGCTGAACGCTGAGAAATCTCTTTGATATTGGCCTTGGTTTCTTCAATTAAGGCTTTTTGTGTGGCAACATTAACAAAAGCATTACTCCAAAAGTAAGCCACTAAAAGCATCGTCTCGATAATCAAAAGTGGAAAGATGATGGATTTGAGATACTCTTGTTTGATGAGGTTTTGAAGAGTGTTTTTCATACGATATCCTCTTTGAGTTCAATGACAAATTTGGCACCCTCTGGTGTGTTTTGTGCGTAAATATTGCCTTGGCAATGCTCTTCAATGATAATTTTAGACATGTAAAGTCCTAAACCTGTTCCATTTTTCTCATTTTTTGTTGAAAAGTAAGGCTCAAAAATATGCGGCAAAATATCAGGAGCGATCCCGCCTGCATTGTCTTCAATTTCGATGATTTGATACCCCTCTTTTTCTTTCGTAGTAATGGTGATGTTTGGATGATAAACACCGCGTTCTTTGATGACATCTTCCGCGTTTTTGAGGATATTTAAAATGACTTGGGTCACTTCATTGGCGTAGGTAGTGATTTCTCTTTGGGCATGTTGTTCAATGTTTAAGTGAATGCCATTGATTTCAAGCGCTTTGCCGATAATTTCAAGGGTACGGTGAACCAGCTTGATGGTAACAACGCTCTCTTGGTGTTTGTCGGGTTTAAAAAAATTACGAAAATCATCAATCGTGTTGGTTAAAAAGCGTACATACTCTTCGATTTTATGCAAAGATTCATTGGTGAAGAGCTTGTGTGCTTCTCTACCTTGATCACTGGTCAAGTCAAACTTATTGAGTAAAAGTTTGAGTTTTAAACCCGCAACGACTGCGGAGATAGAGCCTAAAGGCTGACGCCATTGGTGGGCTATCATGCTAATCATCTCTCCCATTTGTGCTAGGCGGGATTGTTGTAAGATGTGTTGGTCTTTTTGCCTGTTTTTTTGCACCTCTTCTTCGATGCGCTTTTCAAGATTTTGATTGATAGCAACGAGTTCTAGATGGTTTTTGCAAGCACAAATAGCATTTTCAAGCTTGGAGCTAAAAGAGGAAATAATGGCTTTAATGAAGGGTAAATCATTTTCATTGGCAGAAAAAACAAAGACAATCCAATCGTTTTTTAACTTTACATGTAAAAGATTTTTGACACTTTCTGTATCGTGTACGATGGTATAATTTTCCATACGCTCATAAGGAGGGGTGAGCAAGGGTTGAAATGATTTTTTGCCATAAAGACATAAGGGAAGATAGCTGTTTTGTGTGGTATCGTATTCCCAGTATATCGAAGCAATAGCACCTGTCTTACGGGAGAAAACTTTTAAAAAGTGCTCAATCATCTTTTTTAAATCAAGCGATGTCCCAATAGCACTTACACATTCATAGGTGATGAGAAGTTGATCGTTAAGCTTCATTAAATGACTCCTATAACGCACGATTCGTTGAAATATTCGATGTATTGTCGTGCGCTATTGGCGATTTCGCCTAAACACAATACCCCATAAACTCTTTTAGATTTAGATGCTTCATACGCAATGGCATTAATCTCTTGTTGAAACTCTGCTTTTAAAACGTGTTCTCGCCCCATACACTCAATCAAAAAACAATCTTTTTCTTCAATGCCATCCACGCCACTCATCGCCTCATCAACAGCATGAAGAGAGGCTTTAAAGAAGTTATGTTCCTCGCTTTTCATCAAGCAAAGCGTACTTCCTTCTTCCATAGGTCCTGCAACGATTAATGCACCATTTTCAACGCTTACCGGTACACGCAATGGATACTCTTGTTGCGTCGAGCCAATCCCAAAAGGGTATTTTAGACCTAAATCAAATATATTGTCTTCACTTAGGGTTTCATTGAAATGTTTTTTGAGCATCGTTGCATAAAAATCAAAGGCACTTTCACCGTTAATACTCACGATTTTATTGGAACTTTCTGTGTGAGCAATAAAGTAACCATCGTGGTATTTAGAGCCATGCCCTGTGCCAACGTGCGTCTTGTTAGAAGACGCTATCATCAAAAAACCATTTTTAAGTTCATAACCATTACGTGCTAAAATAGGCTGTTCAATACCTTCAACCCTTCCACATCCCATCCCCATAATCGTAACATCTTCACATGTTAAGCTAAAGAGTTTATCCAAGTAACGGTAGATTTTTGAGTCTAACCAGTCTACAAAAACCATGACACTTTTACTCTTTTCTAAAAGATGCGTTGAAACATCTTTTTCTTTTTGGCAAAAAAGAAGGGTGTTATGCGGTTTAATTTCACAACATAAAAAGGCATCTTGATAAATATCTGTTTTCCAGATAACCGAGGGTACGACGATGCTATAAACGCTTGCTGTTGTTTCATCTAACGATAAAGAAGAGAGTTCAAAGGCTTGTGCAACCATTAAAATATAAGTTTTTGAAGGGTTGAACACAAGTTTATCGCACGTTTGTGCCGTATAAAGTGTGACATTTGAAAACATCGTAAGGCTCCTAAAGTGTTCCAACAACACAGGTTTTGTTATAAAATTCTATGCCTTCTTCATTGGCATTGGCTATTTCACCTAAACTCAAAACACCCCATAAAATAGTCGTTGGAGCATAAGCAGAATGGATAGCTTCAAGTTCTTCTGAGAAACGATTGTCTAAAAAGAGATACCGTGAAATACAATCAATCAAAAAGACAGAAGCACACTCTTCATCGACATGTGATGCTGAGATGGATGCTGCTTCGTGAGCTGCTTGAATGAGTTTTGAATCTTTGCCTTTTAAAATAGCAATGACAGAATTTGAATCAATACTCCCCACTAATGTCAGTGACTCTCCATCTGTATAAATAGGGTCTCTGACAATAAAGTCTTTGTTATATCGCATAATCCCAATGGGATAATTTTTAGCAATATCAAAAAAATTAGAACCATCAAAACGCAGATGGGTATCGGCTTCGACAGCTGCTTTGTAAAAAGGATAAGCGGTTTGAAAGTTGATGCGTTCTAACTTGTGTGAAGAACACTGGGTTGCCATCAAAGGCATGACAACAGGTTCCCATCCGTGTTTTACTCCTAGACCTATTTTTTTAGAGTGTTGAAGAATAAGAGCGCTGTTTTGATAAAACCTGTGGTTGTCAAAGAGGATAGGTTCTTGCTTCAGCGTTAATTTACCTGCACCTCCACCAATAATTTTTGAACGCTCAGGAATCAGTGAAAACAAATCTTCTAAAAAGGGTTCAATATATTCTGACAAACCATCAAGGATTGTCAAAACTGAGCGAGTTTCTTCGTTTACATGTAAAGCTGATAAATCAGACATGGTGTGTATCAAGGTGATGGTCGTCTCTTTAGACAGATGTGCGATGAGTATTCCCTCATCAAAGCTATTTTTTCCAAAAACAATACGAGGGAAAATAGCGCCATAAATCGTGGCATTTGAGGGAAGTAATTCTGGGGTAATGACCGTTTTTTCACCAACAAGAAGAAGGTACGTGCCTTGTGTTAAGTCCGTAGATAAAGATTGAGGTGTTTGAGCAAAATGGATACTTTGAAACACGATCGACCTCCTTTTATACTTTTTATATTACAGTGAAATTGTAGCTTAGTTGTGTTGTAAATGTGTTGCAAATCAAGTCTACCATACTTTAGCAAAGCTGATGGCATACATGCAACGCATATGCAACATTTGAGTGATATGATTGCATCAATAAGCTTTAAAATGAGGATTGTTCGATGCAAGAGAATCAAAAACCATTTATCAACGCATTAGACCTAATAGGACATGGAATTTGGGACTGGAACGCACAAAGCAATGAAGTTTTTTTTTCCGATGAGTGGAAAAGAATGCTCGGTTATCGTGCTGATGAAATTGCCAATAGTGTTGAAGAGTGGAGTTCGCGAGTCCATCCTGATGATTTCAACCAATGCATCAACGAACTAGCCGCTCTTTTTAGTGGGCAGATAGAGCATTACCGTAACGAACACCGTATGCTTTGTAAAGATGGTAGCTACAAGTGGATACTTGACCAAGGAGCTATTTTAGAACGAAACGCAAAAGGGTTACCTTTACGCATTGTGGGAACACATACCGATATAGATGATCTGCGAAGGGCTATTTCGCATTAATCCTTAGTCAATTTCTCACAGTGAGCTTTTGTCGCTTGGATAAGTACGTCAGGGCTTAAAACCAATTGTACTCCTCGTACCCCTGCGCTCACGTAAACCTTTGTATGCTCTTTGATAGAGCTGTCGATAAATGTTGGATAGGACTTTTTCATCGCCAAAGGAGAACACCCACCACGAATGTACCCTGTAAGCCCTAAAAGCTCCTTAACTGCAACCAATTCACAACGCTTTACCCCAGCAACACGTGCTAACGCTTTGAGGTCAATTTCTTCATTAGAAGGAATACACGCCACTAAAATATGCTTTGCATCATCACGTGCCACAAGTGTTTTAAAAACACACTCAGGTTCTACTCCTAACATCTGTGCGGCATGTGTTGCACTCAAATCATCTTCATCAACTGCGTAAGAAGTCATCTCATAGAAGAGTTTTAGGGTATCTAAGAAGCGCGCGGCATTGGTTTTTTTTAGGCTCATTTTTCAACCCTTTTATAAAGCGTTTTTACCCCCAAAAGATTAGTTTCGATGGTTTTATCATCTTTAATGTAAAAAGTAATGCCTGTGTTATTGGAAAGGTCAACCACTTTGATTTTACTCTCTTCTATATCGTAATTAACGAGCGTCGTGATGTTTAAAGCTTGCATTTTATCTTTGAAAAATTCGATATCACCTACGGGTAAAAAGATATTTTTACTCATTGGTCGCCATTTTCCGATGAGAGGATTGGGCGTTTCACGCAATGCAATCGTAAGGATAACAATCGCGATGAGCAAAAGTACCGATGAAGCGATGAGTTTTGGGTGATGCTTAGGATTCCAATCAAGGTTTTTAAGATAAGGTATGAGCTTTTTTAAAACAGAGGTCTTTTTAGGGTTTAGCTCTTTTTTGGGCATCTCTTCAAACAAAGGCATCTCGCCATTTTCATCTTCATTTAATGGGTCACGAAGTGTTTTTTGTTTTATTTTGAGTCGTTTATGAGCATCCATATAAGAAAGTGTATCATCATCTTTAAAAAACATAAAAAGCCTTATATATTCTCAATTTAAGGTGCTTTAGCACGTACAAATTATAACATTTTAAATATTTAAGGACGATGATAATATTTTTATTTGATTGGTACATATTCTATTAATGTTTTAAATCTTCCGATTGAAAAAGTATCACATA
>CAYTVI010000008.1:0-43849 GCA_964441765.1 uncultured Sulfurospirillum sp. | reverse complement strand
AACAACGACTGACAATAGCAAAAGTGATGTAAAAAGTCTATTAAGATTAGTGGATGTCAAGCTGTCAGACGAAGTGCTAAACTCGTAGAAAAAAAGTTGCCAGAAAAAATTGTCAGAAAAATGTCAAGAACTATAACCTTTTTAACTTTACAAATAGATTGTAAAGTTACATCACCTGAAAATGTTAAAAAGGAGCTTTTATGGAATTCTTACGAAACTTGATATTGCTAAATATCGTAACATTTTTAGGTATAGCCTTTTTATTGCATTTACTTAAAAATTAGTTTACGTATGTTTTTAAGTAAAATTTCTCTTACCCAATAGAGGTTTTTACTGTTTTTTACTCTTTATAAACAAGATGCTAAATATAATGTATCTATCTTTGTATTCATACGTTAAATCAAATCCATGATGCTCTAAAATTTTATTTACAATATTTAAGCCCAACCCATGCCCTTGTTGCTGATTTGGTTCTCTTGTAAAAGGCTGGGTGTAATAGATTAAATCATTTGAAAGCTTATTTCCAATATTTTTTACATAAATTTTGTTATCTTCGCTCCCAATTACAATAGGAAATTCTTGAGCATATTTGATTGCGTTGTCAATCAAATTTTTAAGTACAATGGCTAGATAGTAAAAATCTCCTTCAATGGTAAAATCATTCTCAACATCTACAGTTACTTTTGTATCATCTTCAATGGAGAGCTTAGATAAAGATTCTAGTATTAGAGTACTTGCTTTAAACTTATTGATTTTTAAAACTGCGAAATTTAGTTTCTCTCTTTCCAGTAGTGCATTTATAAGTTTTTCTATATCATAAAAAATTGTATTTATATCTTTTAATATTTGACTGTCATCTTTATTTTGAATTTTCTCAAGCATGAACTTTCCCTTAGCAATAGGGGTTTTTAATTCATGGCTTATATTTCTTAACAACTCTTCTCTTGAGTGTATAATATTTGCTTGCTTCTCCAAATATGAATTTAGACTTTTAGTTATTTGACTCAACTCATTATTCTCTCCGATATCCACTTGTATAGTTCTTTCACCATCTTTAAATAGATGTAAAACACCTTCATGGAGTCTATAGAGTTTATTATCTATCGTTTTTATAAGCTTTGAAAGAATTATAAAACTGAGTAAAAATAACAAAAAAAACAAGATAACCATCTCAAGTTTTATAATATTTAAAAAATTCTCTCTTATATTTTGAGCTTGACTTAGTTTATCTTGCAGGTACTCAATCTCTTCTTCAAGCAGTTTTCTGGTACTTGTTTTTGTTGCCTCAAACTTTTTGTTAAAAGCACTAAAATCACTGTTTTGATGAAGCACTAAGTTATATAATTCTTCTTTTATAAGTTTTTGCATAAGATCAAAATTTGTAAAAATCAAAACTAAATTCTTTTTTTCTTCTATTGATTCTGAATTATTTATAATTTCATTTTCTTGAATGCTCAAATTTTCAAAAAGCTCATTCGCTTTTTTTATACTCTCATCTACTCTTTGTATTTTTTCAAAATCCGTTATAATATCAAGTACTATCCATGCATAAAAGTTGTTCAACTCCTTTAATTTTTCCACTCTTATTAATTGCTCATACCTATGATTTTCTTGATTGTTAATGCTATTTAGATTATAAATCGTATAAAAAAACACTCCTATAATAAAAGCAACAATTATTAAAATGATAGAGAATGAAATAAATAGTCGTTTTCTAATTTTCATAAAGAAACTTATACCCAATGCCCCAAATAGATTTTATGTATTTAGGTTCTTTGGAATCATCGTCGATTTTATATCTAATATTACTTATATGTGTATCTATTGTTCTATTTTTAGTGTCATATTTAAGAGACGTTCGATTTGTTATATCTTCTCTGGATATGACTTTATTAAGATTATTTATAAGCAGTAAAAAAATTTCTTTTTCAATTTTGGTAAACTCTATTTCAATGCCATGTAAAAAAACTCTCGAGCTATTTATGTCTATAGTCAATTCTTGCATTTGAAGTAAATCTGCTTTATTGTATCTTTTTAAAGTAGCTTCAATTCTAAGAACTAGTTCTCTAGGTTCATACGGTTTTGAAAGATAATCATCCGTACCAAGTTCAAAGCCATATATTTTGTTGCCTATATCATCGCGTGCAGTTGATATAATAATAGGAATATCTTTAATTTGTTTTAATTTTTTAAACAAATCAAAGCCATCCATATTTGGAAGCCCTAAATCAAGTATGACTATTGTAAAATCATCTGGATTTTCTCTAAACAAGGTCAATGCATCTATTGGGCTTGAAAAAACACTGCATAAATAATTATAGTCTTTCAAATACTCACTTATCAAGTTTTGTAAAACCAAATCATCCTCAACTAATAATACTTTTTTCATATTTCACTTTTCACTTTACAATGTACTCTTTGCAATATTCTAACCAAAAAAATACAAATAATCTAGAAAGATTTTAATAGAATTTTATAAGAACTTATTAGACTTACTACAAAAAATCATACTCAAATATCTTACATTCAATCACAAAGTATCAAGAAAGTATCAAGAAAATACATATTGAAATTGACAATAAATTGATATAGTTACCAATCATAAAAGCTTAGTTTTATATTATAAAAAATTTAATGTAGAGGGGCTATAAATTATTATGACAACCATATATTATTTTATTTTATCTTGCATCCTTGCCCTATTCTGGATTTTATTATCCGGACATACCAGTGCATTGTTGTTAACGCTAGGTCTAGCATCTGTCATCCTTGTTGTTTGGCTCGTTAGTCGAATGGATCGCAATGACAAAGCCTCCATACGTATGCTATTTACCAAGGAAATGTTTTCTTATGGTGGCTGGCTTATCTGGCAGATTATTGTTAGCAATATTGATGTTGCGCGTCGTATTTGGACTCCATCTCTCCCAATTAGACCTTCCTGTCGTAAGATTAAAGTTAGCATTAATGACCCTTTAATCAAAACCATTTATGCCAACTCAATAACGTTAACACCAGGTACAGTAACGATTGAAGTAGGTGATGATTATTTTATTGTCCAAGCACTAAATGCTGAAAGTCTAGATGATCTTGAAAAAGGTGAAATGGAAAAACGTCTTAAACGTCTGGGGAAAAGTCAATGATCGCTGCCGCTATAATTGCCTTATTAATGACATTGACACTAACACTGATTCGTGCCTTTATGGGCCCGAGTATTTATGACCGAATACTTGCTGTCAACTCCTTTGGTACTAAGACGGTTGTATTAATTGTTGTTGGCGGACATGCCCTTGGCTGGTTCAGTTATGTTGATATCGCATTAATGTACGCACTGGTTAACTTCATAGGAACCTTTGCTGTCATGCGTTTTTTTGAGCAACACAGTCCTCATGGAGAAAGATCATGATAATAATCGGATGGTTAAGTGATGTTTGCTTACTCCTAGGAGGTTTCTTAGTTCTAACTGGTGCAGTTGGGCTATTAAGGCTCCCTAATTTTTTTACTAGGTTGCATGCAGCCAGTGTTACTGAAACTCTAGGAGCTGTTTTGTTGATTATCGGCATTATGCTAGATACTGGACTAACGCTAGATGTTGCTAAACTGATACTGCTGATTTGTATTATGTTCATTGCTAATCCAACCATCACTCATGGCTTATGTCGTGCTGCTGTTCATGGTGGTATCAAACCAGCAATGGAAACTCAAAGCCCAGTGCAAAATTCGACTCATTTGGATTCTAAAAGTACTCATGAAAATAAAATACAAACTGAAATAGGTGTTTCAGGTAAGGAGCCAAAGTGATCGAAAATCTTGAATTGGTGATTGATATTTGTTTACTAGCATTTCTAATAATGATTGCTTTTGCGTCTATCAAAATAACGGATTTGTTTACTGTAACTATGCTCTTTGGTATTTTTAGCTTTGTTGTCGCTTTATTATTTCTTGATCTAGATGCAGTAGATGTTGCCTTTACCGAGGCTGCGGTTGGTGCTGGTTTTACCACAGTACTAATGCTATCTGCTTTACGACTCACTAAGCGATTCGAGAATGTCAAACACCGGCAGTCACTATTGGGACTAATCATTGTAATACTTACTGGTGCTGCACTACTCTATGGAGTTGCGGATTTTCCTAATATGGGAGATGCAAATGCTCCAATACACCATCATCTTGCCCCTGATTTTATTCAGTTAACACAACAAAAGATTGATATCCCCAATATCGTCACTGCTGTGCTTGCAAGTTTTCGTGGTTATGATACTTTTGGTGAAACCGTGGTCATATTTAGTGCAGGTGTTGCGGTATTGATGTTATTAGGAATGGGACATATAGAACGTAAGCAGCAACCGGAAAAAAACCTAATTATATGGGTAGTCGTTAAACCTATGATAGCATTGATTCTGATTTTTAGCCTATACGTACAATTTCATGGCGATTTTGGTGCAGGTGGTGGTTTTCAAGCCGGTGTAATTTTTGCCAGTGGTTTTATACTTTATAGTTTGGTTTTTGGGGAAACTTATGCAAGGAAAGTTATTCCTGCCACTATTTTGCCACGACTGTCCGCACTTGGTGTGTTAATTTATGGTATGACTGGACTTATGAGCCTACTTTCCAATAAGCCTTTTCTTGACTATAACGCATTATCTTCTAATCCTATCAGTGGTCAACATCTGGGCATACTACTGGTTGAAGCCGGTGTTGGGTTAACGGTTTTTTCTACTATATTATTAATCTATTATTCTTTTTCTGGTCGCGAGGTAATTCATTATGAATGAAATATTAGGGCATTTTAATTATGGGATAGTAATTTTATTGATGATGATGGGATTATACATAGTAATTGCATCATCCAATCTGATTAAAAAAATAATTGGCATTTCTATCTTTCAGGTATCGGTATTCATTTTATACATCACTTTTGGCAAGATAACGGGGGGTAATCCACCTATCATCGTTGACAGCGTTGATGTCTATTCCAACCCTTTACCGCATGTACTCATTCTAACAGCTATTGTCGTTGGTGTTGCAACAACCTCTGTTGGTCTAGCGCTAATTGTTCGTATCCAAGAAGCTTATGGAAGTACGGATGAAGATGATATCAATGATATGGATAAAAACGATGACTTTTATCTTAAAAACAGGAGTACTACTTGAATTTAATGACACATTTACCTGTTCTCATTGTTGTCGTACCCTTGCTATCAGCAGCGTTATGCGTATTATTTAATAATCGAAAAAGTGCCTGGTTCATTACCCTCCTAGCATCCTTATTCTGTTTTTATGCTTCGATCAATCTAATACAAATAGTACAAGAAGTCGATGTCATAAGTTATACCCTTGGTGGCTGGGAAGCACCACTAGGAATTGAGCTTCGTATTGATGCATTAACTGCCTTAATGCTATTAGTTCTCTCTGGCTCAGCTTTGTTGGTTAGTATCTATGCGTTAAAAAGTGTTGAAAAAGAAATTCCCGTGCAAAATCAAGTGCTGTTTTATACTGCGCTATTACTAGTGAAAGCAGGACTTACTGGTATCTGTGTCACTGGTGATGCATTCAATATTTTCGTCTTTTTAGAAATATCTTCACTTTCTAGCTATGCTATCATTAGCCTAGGGCGTGACCGTCGTGCGCTACATGCTTCATACCAATACCTTATTATGGGAACAATTGGTGCCACTTTTATTTTGATTGGCATTGGCTTTATGTATGTAATGACTGGAACACTAAATATCCAAGATCTATCCCGACGTTTGCCCGTGGTTGCCGATACAAATGCAATACATGCTGCCTTTGCCTTTATCACAATTGGTGTTGGTATAAAAGCGGCCATGTTACCATTACACCAGTGGCTACCTAATGCTTATACCTATAGCCCATCTGTTGTTTCAACCTTCTTAGCAGCAACAGCAACTAAGGTGGCTATTTATGTATTGATTCGTTTTCAGCTGTCTTTATTTGGTATCGAGTTTTCACTACTTCAAATGCCATTTGACAAAGTCTTGATGATACTTGGCACAATCGGAATATTAAGCGGCTCAGTTTCTGCGATTTACCAAAGCAATGTCAAACGTATGCTAGCATACTCCAGCGTTGCTCAAATTGGTTATATTTTGCTCGCCATAGGATTGGCTAGCGAACCTGGCTTTACTGCTGCATTGCTACACATCTTCAACCATGCCTTAATGAAGGGAACCTTATTTATGGCACTTGGACTGATTGCCTTCCGCTTTGCTAGTACAGAATTATCGGTAATGGCAGGTATTGGCAAGACCATGCCATTAACAATGGCTGCTTTTTTAATAGGCGGTTTGAGCCTCATAGGCGTGCCAGGAACAGCTGGGTTTATTAGTAAATGGTACCTAGTTACTGCCTTGCTTGATGCATCCTTATGGCCATTGGCACTAGTAATACTGATAGCTTCCGTTCTAACCCTAATTTATATAGGTCGAGTCATCGAAGTTGCTTATTTCCAACCTGCTCCTGAGGGAATAACTCAGCAAAAGGTACCCAAATCTATGCTAGTCGCTTTATGGGTATTTGCCCTAAGCAATATTTATTTCGGTTTATACAGCGATATCAATCTAGGCATATCATCACTCGCAGTTAATCAACTAATAGGGATAACACCATGAGTATTGAACTACTTTACATTTTAATACTAACAATTCCGATAGTAACAGCTGTTGGTGTGCTACTATGCCACAATAAACCTGATATTCGTGAAGCTGTGACGATTACTGGTGGCATATCCTTACTCTTTGTGGTTGCCAATTTAGCACTTACCTACGACTTTAAAGAACCTGTAACGCTTACGCTATTAGAACCGTTTGCTGGCTTGTCACTGGCCCTACGACTTGAGCCTCTAGGTCTTGTATTTGCATTAGTAGCTGGGTTTCTATGGCCAGTAACTTCCCTTTATGCAATCGGCTATATGCGCGTACATCATGAACAAAACCAAACACGTTTTTACACTGCGTTTGCCATCTCCATTTTTGCCACTATGGCGATAGCCTTATCGGCTAACCTATTAACACTGTTTCTAGCCTATGAGATGTTAACACTTTTCACTCTGCCTCTGGTTACCCATGCAGGTACTGATGCAGCACGTCGAGCTGGATGGATTTATTTGGGCATCTTGATGACAACCTCAATTGGCTTTTTGCTATTGGCTATTATATGGACATGGTCACTCACAGGAACATTAGAATTCACTTCAGGTGGTATTCTTGCTGGAAAAGCTGAACCTGCAATACTAGGTGGCTTACTAGTACTATTTGTTTTTGGCACAGGTAAAGCTGCTTTGATGCCATTTCACCGCTGGTTACCAGCAGCTATGGTAGCACCAACACCTGTTTCTTCATTGCTCCACGCAGTAGCCGTGGTTAAAGCTGGTGTTTTTACCATTATGAAAGTTGCTGTTTATATTTTTGGTATTGACCTAATCGGCAAGCTTGATAGTGCCTACTGGCTTTCTATGCTAGCAGGTTTTACTATTATTAGTGCATCGATTATAGCGATGAATAAAGACAACCTAAAAGCAAGACTTGCGTATTCGACTATTAGCCAATTATCTTATATAATCCTAGCAGCCATGCTAGGGGTTGCTAACGGCGTAATAGCAGGTAGTTTACATATTGCCATGCATGCTTTTGCTAAGATTACCCTGTTTTTCTGTGCAGGTGCCATCTTGGTAAGTGCACATAAAACACGTGTTTCTGAATTAAACGGTATTGGTCGTGCCATGCCAATTACCATGATAGCATTTTTACTGGCATCACTCTCTATTGTTGGGCTACCTCCACTTGGTGGTAGTTGGAGCAAATGGTTATTGTTACAGGCAACTATGGATGCACACAATATGGTGTTGTTGATGGTTTTATTAATAAGCTCATTATTAAACCTGTTTTACCTAGTGGGAATCCCGTTACGAGCATTTTTTGCCAAACCTGTTGATCCTAGCTATAGCCGTGGCATTAAAGAAGCGCCAACATTTAGTCTGATTGCAATTTTAATCACCACAGCCGGATGCTTAGTATTATTTTTCCTTGTCAATCCGGTATGGAACTTAGTGGAGCAAATACTACCATGAATAACATGAACAATAAAAAACATATCTTTGACAATCCAAAAAATGTAAAATTTCTGATAAGAAGCCTTTATGTCGGCTGTTTTATACTGTTTGTAATGGATTTAATCATACATCGACATACCTATCATCCATGGGAATCATTTACTGGTTTTTATGCCTTTTACGGCTTTCTATCTTGTGTCGTACTTGTACTACTAGCGCGTGAATTACGTAAACTAGTTATGCGCGATGAAGATTATTATGACATTAAAGAGATGCCAGTTAGCGTGCTTGAAATAGAAGGTACAAAAGAAAATTATTCTAAGACGATAGGAGCAAAAGATAATGGCTGATTTGTTAATGATTTTACCATTTTTTATTGCAGCCATTCTAACACTTTTCACATCTGGATTGTTACGTGCTGTCATTATGATTGGAACACCTATCCTTGCTGCTTATGGTCTTTATAGTGTAGAGATTGGACATACTGTTACTGCTACACTAATGGGCTTTGAATTGACACCAATAAGGATAGATAAACTCTCTATGCTGTTTGGCTATCTGTTTTGTGTTGCCTCATTATTGGGTAATATTTACGCCTTATATCATAAAGATACTATTCAACACTTTGCCGCTCAAGCGTATGCTGGTAGTGCTGTAGGTGCTATTTTCGCTGGTGATATGTTAACTTTATTTATCTATTGGGAGTTAATGGCTCTCACATCATCCGTGTTAATTTTTGCTCGCCGAACAGATGCATCATTGCATGCTGGTATTCGCTATTTGGCAGTTCAGATTATTTCTGGTCTATTACTATTAGCTGGTGTTGTGATTTATTATAAATCAGTTGGAAATCTTGATTTTAATTTTATTGGTCTAGATAGTTCTGGGGGTTGGCTATTCTTCATTGCCTTTGGTATCAAAAGTGCTTTCCCTCTATTTCACAACTGGCTTACTGATGCCTACCCAGAAGCAACTGCTAGTGGTACAGTGTTTTTAAGTTCATTTACAACAAAAGTTGCTGTTTATGCATTAGCTCGTTCATTCGCTGGTACTGAATTACTTATCTATATTGGCGCTGTGATGGCGTTCTTTCCCATCTACTATGCCGTTATAGAAAATGATTTGCGAAGAGTACTTACCTACAGCTTAATCAACCAGATAGGATTTATGATAGTAGGTATTGGGATTGGTACTGAATTAGCCTTGAATGGTGCAGTAGGACATGCTTTTGCTGATGTAATCTTTAAGGGATTGTTGATGATGAGTATGGGAGCAGTGCTACATGCCACCGGTGAAATGCGTGGCTCAGAGTTAGGTGGTCTGTATAAGCGAATGCCAAAAACAGCCCTGTTTTGTATTATCGGTGCTGCCTCAATATCTGCTTTTCCTTTATTTAGCGGATTTGTCAGTAAATCTATGATTGTTAGTGCGGTACTCATGGAAGGTTACAATGGTGTTTGGCTAATACTCTTGTTTGCTGCTGCAGGTGTTTTCCATCATGCTGGTATAAAAATTCCATTTTTTGCTTTCTTTTCCCACGACTCCAAACACATTGAAACAGCAAAAGAAGCTCCGAATAATATGTTATTTGCAATGGGTCTTAGTGCCGTGCTGTGTATTGCCATCGGTTCTTTTCCACAAACCTTTTATGCCATGATGCCATGGCCTATGGACTACACACCTTACGATACAACACATGTGTTAACACAATTACAATTACTTTTCTTTTCAGCACTTGCCTTTACGTGGTTAAAGCTAGCTCATATTTATCCATCTGAACTAAAATCAGTAAATCTTGATGCCGAGTGGATATACCGTCGATTATTCCCTAAAGCAATTTATAGAATAGTCAATGTTTATACTCTGTTTTATACTAAGCTTGAATTTAATGTAGGACAATTACTACAATCAGCTCAGGGTTCTACGACTCAGTTTTTTGGTACTCAAGGCTTTTTGTCAAATTTCCGCTCATTAGGAGGAATGGTAATGTGGGTAGCAGCAATATTGTCTGCCTCCCTTTTCTTGTATTATCTATAAACCAAATTGCTATTTAATAAAGATGGTTTGAGCGTTGCTTGAAATTCCAAGAAACGGAACTCAAAAAGAAACAGCATAAAATTCAATAAAAATTAGTAACAAAAGTGAACGCATAGCCAAAGGGTAATATTAGAGTGATGTTTGTTACATTCATAAAGGGGCATTTTTAGACGTTGGTACATAGTACCAAAGAATGTACCAAAAGGCATAAGATTGATTGAGAGTGCTTTAAGTTAGTTAGTATTAGAATTTGTCTTAAAGTTTGGATTTTATCGTGTTTTTAAGAGTATCTAAGATTGATTTATTGATTTTATAGAGGTGGTGGCTGGAGACGGAATCGAACCGCCGACACGGAGATTTTCAGTCTCCTGCTCTACCGACTGAGCTATCCAGCCACACTTTTGAAGAGTTGAAATTATAGCTTAAAAACTTTAATACTAGCTTAGTGCTAATTCTTTAAAGCGGTCACCTCTGTGCGCATACGATTTGAACTGGTCTAAACTCGCCGCGGCAGGGGAGAGAAGTGCTACAGTTTTATCGGTATGAAGAGCATGAATTTGTTGCATAGCTTCTTCTAAAAAGAAGCATTTTGAAAGCCAAATACTCTCTTTTTGGGCAAAATTGGCAAGGCGCTCTGTGTTTGAGCCTATTGCAAAAATCTTTACATGTAAGCCTTTCATAAAATCAAAAAGTTCTTGCAAATCAACCCCTTTATCATCGCCGCCAAGCACTAAAAGGATTTCCTTGTCTTTGTAGCGCTTTAAGGCTTCTACCGTTGCATCGACATTGGTTCCTTTAGAGTCATCAACCCAGAGTCTTCCTTTTGCATCGTGGAACTCTTCGATTTTGTAATGGTCGATTTTAAAATTGTTTATCAGCGAATAATTAACCTTATCGAGCAAGATTTTCTCTGCACAAAGTGCGAGGATGGCATCGAGTAAAAAAGGTGTCTGGAATTGCACTTGTGCAATATCAATCCCCATTTGAGCGCTTAAATCATGCTCATTTTCATAGCCAATGACATGGGCTTGGGTTGGGGTGTTTGCAAACATTTTAGGCATAATCGCGACACTTCCTTCTTTCATGCGCGCTAACACGCCTAATTTCGCTTCGATGTAAGCTTCCATGCTTCCATGCCAGCTTAAATGGTCTGGTTTGATGGGAAGAAGCAGGTAGATATCGGGGCGTGCTTTGTGGGTGTAATGGAAGGTAAATGAGCTGGTTTCCAAAATCCAAATGGGGGCTTTATCGTCAAGCTCTGCCAAAGGTGTGCCGATATTTCCACCACTAAGAGCACCTTTGGCTTTTAGTTGGTGTTCGCACATTTGTGTGGTGGTTGTTTTACCGTTTGTCCCACTAATCCAAATAGAAAAAGGCATTGACTTTTCAAAAAAATCATACTCGCTGGTGAGATTTTTAGCGTGTTTTATCAAAGGATGAAGAGGAGGAAACCCTGGGCTTGGAATCTCGACGGTGCTTTGGTTTGGGTCAAACTGGCTAGGAGGTAAAAGAAGGTTCCCATACGCATCGTTATCGTTACATGTAAACGCATCATCAAAAATTTGACATTGCCCTGCGTAGCGTTTTGCGATAGCTTTTGTGGTTTTTCCGTTTCCAAAAAGTGATATCATTAGCGAATCTTTAAAGCGGTTAGCGCAAGGAGATTTGATAAAAGAGCGATAATCCAAAAGCGAACGATGATTTTATTTTCAGGCCAGCCTTTGACTTCAAAATGGTGATGAATAGGCGCCATCAGAAAAATACGTTTTTTGCGTGTTTTAAAACTTCCCACTTGCAAGATGACGGAAACCGTCTCAAGCACAAAAACAAAACCGATGAGAATGAGTAAAATCTCATTTTTAGAGATAATCGCCATATATCCGATAAACGCGCCAATACTCAAACTTCCACTGTCTCCCATAAAAATCTCCGCAGGATAACAGTTAAACCATAAAAAGCCAACCAAGGAGCCCATAATCGCCGTAGCTACGATGACCACTTCACCACTGCCTCCTACTTTTGGAAGAAGTAAGTAGCTGCTTAAAAAGGCGTTTCCTCCGACATAGACGAAAATGCCAAGGCTAAGGATAGAGAGGATGGATGGAACGGTGGCAAGACCATCAAGCCCATCGGTGAGGTTCACGGCATTGCTTGCTGAAACCATGACCAAAATCCAAAATCCAATCGCTAAAATATTCATATCAAACAGAGGGTATTTGTAAAAAGGGATATAAAAGTCTGTTGCAAGGTCGATACCGCTGTATAAAATGAATGCTACGATGCCCGAAGCTAAGATTTGTAAAAGCATTTTCATACGAGGTGTCAGCCCTGCGGTATTTTTTTTACCCACAATTTTAGCAAGGTCATCTTTCATACCAATAAGCCCAAATAGGAGGATACACGCCAGCCCTGCTAAAACGAAAAGATTGTTCATCCTCGCACATATCACGATGGCAATCAACGAAGCAACTAAAAAAACAATGCCTCCCATTGTAGGCGTTTTGGATTTTTGTTGGTGTGTTTTGGGGGCTAGGTCATAAATAGGTTGGCTAGCATTGCGCGCTTTTGCCCATTTGATAAAACGAGGCATCAAATAGATGGTGAGGACGAAGGAGAGAAAAAAAGCTGTTCCTGCGCGTACGGTGATGTATTGAAAGAGGTTAATGGAGAAAAGTTGGTACAAAAAGTATAGCATACGCCGTCCATGATAAATTTTTATAAAAGCAATATTTTAGTAAGATATTGCTTATAACCTTATAACAAGAAGGATAAGTTGAAAGCAAACGTTAAAAAAACATTACTGATTATTACAGACGGCATTGGGCATAATGCAAGTCCTCTGAACAATGCGTTTGCCAAGGCACACAAGCCAATCTACGATACGTTGTTCCAAAGCACGCCCTATAGCCTTATCAAGACATCGGGGTTAAGTGTCGGTTTGCCTGAGGGACAGATGGGAAATAGCGAAGTAGGGCATATGTGTATCGGGAGTGGACGTATTTTGTATCAAAATTTGGTCAAGATTTCTCTTTCATCACAAGATGGCTCTTTAGCTTGCAATGAAGCGTTGTGTGAACTTTTACATGTAAAAGGTGCGATTCATATCATCGGACTTGTGAGTGATGGCGGGGTGCATTCGCATATTGAGCATATTATCGACTTGGCACGTATTGTTGAAGCCAAAGGCAAAAAAGTTCTTTTACATATTATTACCGATGGACGTGATGTATCACCGACTTCTGGGATACGTTTTGTTGAACAACTTGAGCGTATTTGCAACGATAACATTCGCATCGCTTCTATTTCAGGACGATTTTTCAGTATGGACAGAGACAATCGTTGGGAAAGAGTTGAGCAAGGATACCGCGTGATGGTGGATGCTGAGCCTAAAACAGCGTTACATGTAAAAGCGTATGTGCAAGCTATGTATGAAAGAGGTATCACCGATGAGTTTATAGAACCTGTCGCTTTTGAGGCGTATGTTGGTATGCACAGTGATGATGGTGTCATCTTTGCCAATTTTAGAAATGACAGAATGCGTGAGCTTAGCAAAGCCATTGGTTTTAAAGAGTTTAATGAATTTGCCCGTACTCTTAATGGTGTCGCATGTATTACGATGACGGAATACGATAGCTCGTATCCTTTCCCTATCATGTTTAAAGCTGATACGCCTCAAAATACCCTGTGTGATGTTATCTCTCGTGCTGGGCTTACGCAATTTCATACCGCAGAAACCGAAAAATACGCGCATGTTACCTTCTTCTTTAACGGCGGTATTGAAGAGCCAAAAGTAGGAGAGATGAGACTTTTAGTACCGAGTCCAAAAGTGCGTACCTATGACTTACAACCTCAGATGAGTGCTCCAGAAGTGGGAGATGCTGTTTTAAAAGCGATGGATGAGCGTTATGATTTTATCGTGGTCAATTTTGCCAATGGCGATATGGTGGGACATACGGGAAATTTAGACGCCGCAACACGTGCTGTTGAAGCAGTGGATAGAGAACTAGGGCGTTTGTATGAGAAGGCAAAAGCACTAGGATACGCTGTCATTCAAACCAGTGATCATGGAAATTGTGAACAGATGTTTGATGAAGATGGTGCACAACTGACCAATCACACTACGTTTGAGGTCTACTGTTTTGTGGATGATGAACGTGTTAAAGAGGTCAAAAGCGGGGGTCTTAGCAACATTGCACCAACGGTCTTAAAGCTCATGGGTCTTGAGATTCCCAAAGAAATGGATGAACCTTTGGTTCAATTTTAAAAAAAGGAAAACAATGCAATTTAGTGGAAAAAATGTTTTAGTAACAGGTGCGGCAAGTGGTATTGGTAAAGAAATAGCGCTGACATTAGCAGGATATGGTTTAAAAGTATGGGTCAATTACCGCTCACGTCCTGAGCAAGCCGATGCGATTAAAGCGGAGATTGAAGCAAACGGTGGTGTCGCGGCAGTGATTGGGTTTGATGTTGCGGATGAAGAGGCGTTTGTGGAAGGTATTAAAACTATCATCGATGCAGACGGTGAACTTTCTTATTTGGTCAATAATGCAGGCATCACCAATGATAAATTAGCCATTCGTATGAAAAAAGAAGATTTTACATCCGTCATTGATGTCAATTTAACGTCTGCTTTTGTAGGGTGTCGTGAAGCGCTTAAAGCGATGAGTAAAAAGCGTTTTGGAAGTGTCGTTAACATTGCTTCTATCGTTGGTGAGACCGGAAATGCGGGACAAGTTAATTACAGTGCAAGTAAAGGTGGCTTAATTACAATGACCAAAAGCTTTGCTCTTGAGGGAAGTGCGAGAGATGTTCGTTTTAATACCGTGACACCTGGTTTTATCGCCACAGAGATGACGGATAAATTAAGCGATGAGATTAAAGAATCGTACACGTCCAAAATTCCACTCAAACGTTTTGGTAGTCCAAAAGATATCGCTGAAGCGGTGGCATTTTTACTCAGTGATAGCTCTGCATACATCACAGGAGAAGTTTTAAAGGTCAATGGTGGAATGTACATGTAAGCCTTGTCTTACATGTAAAAATTCAAATTAAAGGTTATTTTGATAAAATAATGAAAAATTTTTGTAAGGAGCTAGTAAATGGCACTATTTGATGATGTAAAAGCGGTGGTTGTTGAACAATTAAACGTAAACCCTGATGAGGTAAAAGAAGAGTCAAAATTTGTAGAAGATTTGGGCGCAGACTCTTTGGACGTTGTAGAACTCGTTATGGCTCTTGAAGAAAAATTTGACATCGAAATCCCTGACACTGACGCTGAAAAAATCGTTACTGTTAAAGATGCAATGTCTTACATTGAATCTCATAAGTAATTATTCATTACACTTAAACCCGCTTTTGGCGGGTTCCCCCTGCATTGTACTAAAGATATTTAAGTGAGGATACTATGTTAAAAAGAGTTGTTGTTACAGGTATTGGAATGATTAATTCATTAGGTTTGGATAAAGAAAGTTCTTTTAAAGCTATCGTTGAAGGTCAATGTGGCATTAAAAGCATTAGTTCGTTTGACACAACCGAGCACTCTGTAAAAATAGCCGGCGAAATCACAGATTTTGATCCTAATACGGTGATGAACCCAAAAGAGGTTAAAAAAGCAGATAGATTTATTCATTTAGGACTTAAAGCGGCTGGGGAAGCAATGGCAGATGCAAAACTTGAAAGCTTTGAAGCTGAAAGTTTTGGTGTAAGTTCTGCGGCTGGTATTGGCGGATTGATTGTTATTGAAAAAAACTCAGTGATTGTCAATAGTGCCGGTCCTCGTAAACTTTCCCCTTTCTTTATACCGTCTGCATTGATTAATATGCTAGGTGGTATGGTCTCTATTGAGCACGGGCTTAAAGGTCCAAATCTTTCTTCTGTGACGGCATGTGCCGCAGGAACACACGCTATCAGTGAAGCAACAAAAACGATTATGCTAGGATGCGCCAATAAAATGTTGGTCGTGGGTGCAGAAGCGGCTATTTGTGCAGCAGGAATCGGTGGTTTTTCCGCAATGAAAGCGCTTTCTACATGTAATGATGAGCCAAGTAAAGCATCTCGTCCTTTTGATGCAAATCGTGATGGATTTGTTATGGGCGAGGGTGCTGGAGCACTTGTCCTTGAATTGTATGAAGATGCTGTGGCTAGAGGCGCGCATATTTATGGTGAAGTTGTTGGATTTGGTGAGAGCGGTGATGCGAGCCATATTACAGCGCCAAGCTTAGATGGTCCACTTCGTGCGATGAAAGCGGCTTATAAAATGGCTGGAAGTCCAAAAATTGACTATATTAATGCGCATGGAACCAGTACACCTGCTAATGATAAAAATGAAACAGCTGCTATTAAAGAGCTTTTTGGCGCAAATGTACCACAAATCAGTTCAACAAAAGGTCAAATTGGTCATTGTTTAGGTGCTGCGGGTGCGATTGAAGCAGTGATTTGTCTTATGGCAATGCGTGATGAGATTTTACCACCAACGATTAATCAAGAAACTCCAGATCCTGATTGCGATTTGGATTATATCCCTAATGTGGCACGTAAATTTAAAGCAGAATACATGATGAGCAATTCGTTTGGCTTTGGTGGCACAAACGGCTCAGTTATCTTTAAACGCGTATAAGGAAGCTTCGTGGCAACCTACTTGGATTTTGAAAACGGAATCAGACAGATAGATGAAGATATCGCCAATGCTAAAATCAAAGGCGATTCTCACGCTGTTGAGATTTTAGAAAAGAACCTCTCAAAAGAGATTTCAAAGACATATAAGAACTTAAGTGAATACCAAAAACTCCAACTCGCACGTCATCCTGACCGTCCGTATGCACTTGATTACATCAGAGCACTTTTAACCGATAAATATGAAATTCATGGTGATAGAAATTTTGCCGATGATGCTTCTATTATCTGTTATATGGGCTACATCGCTGGACGTAAAGTGGTTGTGATTGGTGAGCAAAAAGGTCGTGGGACAAAGAATAAAATCAAACGAAACTTTGGTATGCCTCATCCTGAAGGATACCGAAAAGCACTTCGTGTCGCAAAGATGGCTGAAAAGTTTGATTTGCCTATTTTATTTTTGATTGACACTCCAGGTGCGTATCCTGGAATTGCTGCTGAAGAGAGAGGACAAAGTGAAGCCATTGCGCGTAACCTCTATGAACTAAGCAAACTCACCACCAAAAGCGTTGCTGTTGTCATCGGGGAAGGTGGAAGTGGTGGTGCATTAGCCGTAGGTGTTGCCGATCGTGTTGCGATGATGCGTTATTCTGTGTTTTCCGTTATCTCTCCTGAGGGATGTGCGGCAATTTTATGGAATGACCCTGCAAAGCAAGAAAATGCTACAAAAGCGATGAAGATTACTTCAGATGATCTGTTGTCTTTGAAATTGATTGATGCGATTATTGATGAACCTTTAGTAGGGGCACATCGTGATAAAGAGAGCGCTATTAAAGCGTTAGGAACTTATTTTATTGATTCTTTAGATGAGATGGACAAACTCTCTCAAAAAGAGCGTTTAGATAAGCGCTATGAGCGTATTCTTTCTCATGGAGCATACGAAGAAAGACGCTAGAGAGATTTTCTCAAGCGTCTTATAAAATCACCAACCACGAATAAGAGTGTGGCAGTCTGTACAGGCGTTTACAATGTCTGAAAAAGAGCTGTGCGCTTTTTTCATCTGCTTTAACGCCAAATAGTTTTTCATCTCTTCTGTCGCATTTTCAATGCGCTTTGATGTGATGAGTGCTAGATTTTCCATCTGTTTTTTATTCTCTGGTAAAACTGCTTTAATCACTTTACGATCATGATAGATAGCATTTTCTTTTTGAACTTGATCCACACCACTTTTGATGAGTTCTACGTTGTTATACAAGAATCCTTTTTGAATATTGGCTAGCCCATTTTCCATATTCAACATGACCATTGCATTGACTTTTTCAGCCTCAGAAGCATTAATTGTCGAGGCAAGACAGAAGATTGCCATAAAAACTTTTATAGATACTTTCATTACCATTCCTCCTTTTAAATGAGGTAAAGCCACCAAGTGATGGCTTTACATGTAAAGCATTACTTAATGAACTTCTCTCCAGATTTTAACTTTCCACAAATAAGCAAGTAGTGTAAAGATTGCCATATAGATAACAAGCTTGTAGCCTAAATCTTCTCTTTCAGCTTTCTTTCTATCGCCCACTTTTTCCATGTAGTTAATCACTTGCTCTTGTGCATTAGAGGTTAAACCAACACGAGGCATAGAAGTACCTGCAAGTTGTTTTTGTGGATCGTTAATAAAGGTGCCCAAATACTCTTTACTTTTTGCACGAATCATAATGGATAAATCAGGAGGTAATGTACCCATATAGGTCATTAACGCTTTTTTATCGGTTGGGCTAAATACTTTATCGTATTTCATATCATGACATCTCTGACATGCGTCGGCATACACTTCTTTATCGCTCATGCTTTTAGGCGCAATACTTTGAAGATACGCTACGATGTCAGCAATCTCTTGATCGATATCGCCACCAAGTCCAAAGAAGGCAATCATAGGATGGGGTTTCTCATCATTAAACTTGTGAGAGACTTTGAGTGCTTTGGTTGGCTCTTTAATTAAAGCAGCCAAGTAATTTTTATCATAAATCAAACCCGCACTGCTTAAATCAGGTGGTACAACCCCAAACGAACCAGAAGCCGCAGCTGCGTCCATAGGAGCTGGGATATTAGCAGAAGCTACACCGTGACAGCCTGTACAGCCAGCACTCATAAAGGTGTCAGCGCCTGTTTTTGCATTACCTACTTTGGTATTGGCTCCTAAATCTTTAAAAGCAAAATCAGCAGGAGCAACATGTGGGTGCATTTGTGAATGAGCAAATGGCTCAACGCCCCAGTAAATTAACGCGGTGAAAAAAGCAACAACCGCTAATACTTTTAATTCTCTCATTTCTCACCTCCTTGGCATTTTGCTTCCATTTTTGTGATGA
Source organism: uncultured Sulfurospirillum sp. (assembly GCA_964441765.1). Classification (GTDB taxonomy): domain Bacteria; phylum Campylobacterota; class Campylobacteria; order Campylobacterales; family Sulfurospirillaceae; genus Sulfurospirillum. Next base: position 24,772 of record CAYTVI010000008.1, on the reverse strand, counting down.
TTGGAAGCACAACAAACAGTAGAATGAAAGCAAGTGCGGCAAAGAAGCCTACCCATGCATTTGCCCCTGTTGGAGGTAATTTTCCATAAACGGTGAGGACAATCATATCAATGACCAATAACCAGAACCAGTATTTAAACAAAGGTCGTTTGTGCGCAGGCGCAACATGGTTTGGATTAAGATCCAAAAATGGCAATAGCATAAAGATAACGTTGGCAAATCCAAACGCTGCCAAACCAATATCCATCGCAGCAATTCCTGCTACATCAAAGAAAAACCCTCGTAAGACTTCATAACTCCACAAGAAATACCACTCAGGGTAAATGTGAGCGGGTGTTTTCATATTGTTTGCTGGTTCAAAGTTGATAGGATCCATCGCAAAGTTATAGTGATAGCATACAAGGTAGAAGAAACCTGTTAGCGCAACACCCACAACAAAGAAATCTTTAGAGAGAAACACTGGCCAAAAAGGAACCACTTTAGACTCTTTTTTACGACCTTCTAAATATTTTTTAGCTTCTTTATCAAAATCAAACTCTTCTGCTTCTTGGTTATTCACGTGAGGAATACGCAGTGAATAGAAGTGAATCGCAATTAAAAGAATGATAGCAAGTGGAAGGAGGAGAACATGTAACATGAAAAAGCGTGTTAAGGTTGCATCCGCTACCAAATAATCACCTCTAATCCAAACCACCAAGGCTTCACCAATAAAAGGGATACCCCCAAAAAGATTGGTAATAACTTGTGCCGCCCAATAACTCATCTGACCCCAAGGAAGCATATAACCACTAAACGCTTCTGCTGAAAAAATTCCAAAAAGAGCCATACCGGTTAACCAGATAATCTCACGTCCTTTTTTATAAGAGCCATAATAGATACCGGTAAACATATGAATATAAATGACTAAGAAGATAACAGATGCCGCAACACCGTGCATATGTCTCCACAACCAGCCATACTCCACTTCTTGCATAATCGTGTAGTTGACACTGTCAAATGCTAAATTGATATCTGGTTTGTAGTACATCAAAAGAAAAATGCCTGATACAATCAAGATTTTAAATAAGACCACCAAAACAACACCCATTGCCCAAAGGAAATTGATGTTTTTAGGAATCCAGTACTCTGTCATAAGAACCTTGGCTAATACGTTTACTGCTAAGCGCTGATCGAGCCAATCGATTACGCCTGAGGCTTTTTTAATCTCTGCCATGCCCGTCTCCTTATGCTTTCTTCTCAACTAATTTTTTATACTCAGGACCTTCTTCACCCAAAACAAGTTTCTCACCATCAATTCTAAAAGGAGGAATATCCATCGGACGAGGAGGGGGTCCAAACGTATTAACACCGCTTGCATCAAATTCACCACCATGACAGGCACATTTGAACTGCTGTGTTTTAGGAGCCCATGTAGGGATACAGCCTAAGTGTGTACAAAGACCAACAATGACGGTGTAGTTTTTATTGCCCGCTACTACATCTCGGTTTTCGTTCTTCTTCATATCCGCACTTTTCTTCAATACAAAGATAGGTTTACCTCTCCATTGTATTGTTTGAACTTCTCCCTCTGTCATTGGAGAGAGATCTACGGTAATAAATCCAGCGGATTGTACGCTTGGTAGTGGGTCCCAAGTCTTCTTCATAGCGCCAAGGGCAACAACACCCCCAACGGCTGCAAAACCGCCGAATGCCATGCCTATAAAGTCTCGTCTGCTTTTCTCAACAGCCATCCTTCTTCCTTTCGTGTAGTTTAATTTGACCTCATTTTATCGCATCAATGTTTAAGAATCGATGACATACGTCATAATTTATTTGTTTCTTTTTTATTTTTTATTAAATATTATGATAGTCGTTTCATGTCAACGATGAATCATTTTACTCTTTAAATGTTGTATTTGTGTTATAAAAATAGATTAAAAAGTCCAATGTCATTTTGATTTAGGTTACTTTTTGTTGAACATTTTAATATAGACCTGTAAAATGTCTAAAGCCGCGGGTGTAATGCCACTGATTTCACTGGCTGCAAAGAGTGTGGGCGGATTAAACCGCTGTAACTTTTCTACCACTTCATTACTCAAACCAGAGATAGATGAAAAGTCCATCATAGGAGGAATTTTCACATCAAGCATCGCTTTCATGGTGTCGATCTGCTCTTTTTGCTTTTGGATATAGTTTTTATATTTTGCTTCAATTAAAATTTGCTCTTTGGCCTCTTCGCTAAAAGAAGTTACCAGAGGAGCAAGCTTTTCAAGTTTTTCGATGGTAAACTCTGAACGTGCTACAATTTTTTGAAGGCTTACTTTATCGGTGATTTTTTCTTCGCCGATGGTTGCTAAAAACGCCACATTTTCATTGGATGGTGTGAGCTGTGTTGTTTCAAGATATTCCAAGCCTTCCATCAACTCTTTGTGCTTTTTAACCATTTTTTGGTGCGTGGTTTCGTCGATAAGACCTATTTTGTAACCATAAGGCATTAAACGCAAATCAGCATTATCCTCGCGCAACAAAAGTCGATACTCTGCACGGCTGGTAAACATACGGTAAGGCTCTTTCGTTCCTTTGGTGACTAAATCATCAATCAAAACACCGATGTACGCTTCATCTCGACGTAAAATCAAAGGCTCTTCATCTTTTAAAGAAAGCGAAGCGTTAATACCTGCCATCAAGCCTTGTGCGGCTGCTTCTTCGTAGCCAGTGGTTCCATTAATCTGTCCTGCACAATACAGCCCTGAGATTTTTTTGGTCTCTAGCGTGTGTTTTAGCTCTGTTGGCTGGACATAATCGTACTCAATGGCGTAACCAAAACGTACAATCTTTGCATTTTCCATTCCCTCGACGGAGCGAATCATATTTAGTTGCGTATCGGTAGGCAAAGAGGTGCTAAAGCCGTTGATATAATACTCTGTTGCTTCTTTGGTTTGAGGCTCAATGAAAAGATGGTGGCGTTCTTTATCGCGGAAGCGGTTGATTTTATCTTCGATACTTGGGCAATAGCGAGGGCCAACACCTTCGATTTGACCTGTAAATAACGGAGCACGGTGAAAATTGCTTTCGATAATAGTGTGCGTTTGCTCATTGGTATAGGCGATGTAGCACGGTAATTGGTGTGGGTGAAAACTCTCTTTTTCGGTTCTAAAACTAAATGCAGGAGGGTTGGGGTCTCCAGGTTGAAGCTCCATTTTGGAAAAATCAATACTCTTTGCATCAATTCTGGCACACGTTCCTGTTTTAAGGCGCCCCATTTCAAGCCCTAGTGATTTGAGAGAATGGGAAAGATTGACAGCAGGAAATTCACCCACACGTCCGGCTTCTTTTTGATGTTCGCCAATATGAATTAGCCCTCTTAAAAACGTTCCTGTGGTTAAGATGATTTTGCGTGCATGGTAATGGTTTTTTAGCTCGGTAATCACCCCTGTAACAACACCATCTTGTGTGATAATCTCTTCGGCTATCTCTTGCGTGACACTGAGGTTTTCAGTGTTTAAAAGAAGATTGCGCATGTAGATGCGATATCTGTCCATATCAATTTGTGCGCGAGAGCCTCTAACGGCTGGTCCTTTTGAGAGGTTGAGGGTGCGAAATTGAATACCGCACGCATCTGTTGCAAGTCCCATCTGACCGCCAAGTGCGTCGAGTTCTCGTACCAGATGACCTTTGGCAAGCCCACCAATGGCAGGGTTACAGCTTACCGCTCCGATTTGTTCAGCCAAAATTGTAATTAAGAGTGTTTTATGTCCAAGACGTGCGGAAGCTAATGAGGCTTCAACGCCTGCATGACCACCGCCAATGACTATCACATCGTATTTCATTTTTCTACGTACCTTATAGCATTTTTAGGGATTATACTATGAATTGACTGTATATTTCCCACCTGCTACAATAGCAGTACCAAAAGTTTAGGATGGCTTTATGTTTAAAGAACGGCATCTGCCAAAGCTTATTTTTCTAACACCTATTATGACTGTCGGACTTTTGACGCTTTTTATTCTCTCTTTTTTTATTTTTATCGAGCGTGCTAATTTACATGTAGAAAGCCTTTCTTTAGAGCAAAAACTTCTCCAAACACAAAAAACAACGTTGGTCTCTGAAATCCAAAAGGTATTTGCTTACTTTGATTATCACCTTAAGATGCTTCACAAACGCGTAGATAATGAGCTAAAAGAGCGCGTGGATGATATCTATTTGATGGGGATTGCTTTGTATGCGAGAAACAAAGAGAACAAAGCGATTTTGGAGATACAGCGAGATTTATTGCTCACCCTTTCTTCTTTACATGTAAGCGGTCATCGGGGGTATTATTTTGTCATTGATGCGAAGGGTGAGATACTGTTTCCTTTGGAAGAGCTAGGTGATCGCATAGGGCTTAAAAATGCCATTCATACGGCTCTTAACAATGAAAGTGGCTATGCAACCACAGAGGTTGGCAGACCTCGGCGTATTTATGTCAAACATTTAGCCCCATTAGGATGGAGTGTGGGTTCGGCTGAATATTTGGATTTGGCAGTTTCTCGGCTTAAAGAAGAGATGATAGAGTGGACACAAAGTTTACGCTATGGCAATGATGGCTACGTGTGGATACACAACACCTCGCATACCCTCTTAGCTCATCCGTTTAGAAAAGAGAGTATCGGTAAAGATGATGCGCAACTCAAAGATGAAAAAGGAGTCTTTATCATTCAAGACTTTGTTCAAAAAGCGTTGCAAAGCAAAGATGACAAAGGGAGTTTTGTAGAGTATTATTGGAGTAAGCCTCACGCAAAAAACGCAAGCAAAAAAATCTCGTATGTGGCGTTATTTGCTCCGTGGAATTGGGTGGTCGGAACGGGTGTGTATCAAGATGATATTGAGCACGAAATAGCGCTTAAAAAAGAAGAGATGAAAGAGCGGATGGATCGTTATGTGTTTGGCGTTATGATGATAGCGCTTTTTTGTATGCTCGTTGTTGGACTTCTCTCTTTTATTGTGACCAAGCAAATCAATGATGCGTTAGAGTCGTATCGTAAGCGGGTGAAAGTCAAAACCGAAGCGCTTAAAGAATTTAATGCCTCTTTGCGTTTTAAAATCACCAAAGCACTCGAAGAGTCAAAGCAAAAAGACAAAGCACTCTTACAGCAGTCTCGTTTGGCGCAAATGGGAGAGATGTTAAGCCTTATCGCACACCAATGGCGACAACCACTGAGTGAAGTTTCTGCTATTTTTATGGAGCTAGAGACGGCATCTAAGTTTGGTAAAGCCTCACGTGAAATGATAGCCTATAGTGCTCAAGAAGCCGATAAACTCCTCTCTTATATGTCACGCACTATTGATGATTTTCGCCATTTTTTCAAACCATCAAGGCAGAAAGAGCATTTTAGCGTTGCGTACGCGTGTCAAGAGGCTGTAACATTGGCATCGGCATTGCTTAAAAATGCCCATATCGCTTTACATGTAAAGATTTTACAAAGTCCATACGTGGATGGATACCCCAATGAATACGCGCAAGTCGTGCTCAATCTTATCATTAATGCCAAAGAGGCTTTGGTGGAGCGAAAGATTGCGATGCCTATGATTATGGTGGAAGTGGATGTGAGCGCGGATGGAAAAACCTGTGTTAGGGTCAGTGATAATGCTGGGGGTATTGATGAAAAGGTGTATGAGAGTTTGTTTGAACCCTACGTTTCGACCAAAACAACAAGCGGTTCTGGGCTTGGGCTTTATATGGCAAAGATGATTATTGAGCAAAATATGGGTGGAAAATTAACGGCGAGTAACACCTTGGAGGGTGCACTCTTTAGCATCGAGGTTTAAAGATGGAAGAAAAAATAGAAGCATTGAAGCGTTTGAGCATTTTATGTGTGGAAGATGAAGATGGCATTAGAGAGCGTTTGATGAAAAGTTTAGGCTACTATTTTGCGCATGTGTATGGCGCACGTGATGGTAAAGAAGGGTATCAACTCTACAAAGAAAAAACGCCTGATGTTATCTTAAGTGACATTCATATGCATGGCGGCGATGGGATTGAATTGGTGCGAAATATTAGAGCTGAAGATAAAAACACCCCCATTGTGATGCTCAGTGCCTACTCAAGAGAAGAGTATTTGATGGAGCTTATCAACCTTAAGATTGATAAGTTTATTTTAAAACCCGTTAATGCACAGCGTTTATTGGAAGGATTAGTGGAGGTGTGTGAAGAGAGTGTTGCGGGAAAAATAAAACTGTGCAAAGAACTTTACTTTGCCCCTTTAGAGCGTAAATTATTTTACCAAGAGAGTTGCATTGCTTTGAGTAAGCGTGAAAAAGAGTTTTTAAATCTTTTACATATCAATCACCAGAAGACCACAACGTATGCGATGATTGAGGAACATTTGTGGGAGGGAAAATACATGAGCATGGAAGCGTTGAAGACCTTTGTGAAAGATTTGCGTAAAAAAGTAGCAGTTGATTTTTTGGAAAATGTTCCTCAAGAAGGCTATCGGCTTATTTTTTAACCATTTTCTTTACATGTAAGACTATTTTCCCCACTTTTTCCCCACCACGATGTGTTACCATAACCCAAAATCTTTTCAAAAGGGGAAAATATGTTACGAAAGCTAGTTGTTTTAGCATGTGCTACGGGAGCTTTGATGGCGGCAAACATCAAAATGGATTTAAATGCCGTTTATGGTGCTACAAATTTTCACACAAAAGGGGCGGAACAGTTTGCCGCATTAGTCGATGAATACACCAAAGGCAGTGTGAAAATCACGGTTCATGCAGGAAGTTCCTTAGTCAAAGGTAGTCCGTTGCAAGCGGTCAAAGATGGCACGGTAGCAATGACGGATATGTTTATCCCTTTCACCGCAGGTGGAGGAAAAGTGTTTGGTATCTCAGCGTTGCCATTTGTCGCAAAATCGTATGATGATGCGTACAAACTCTACCAAATTTCAAAACCAGCTTACGATAAAACAGCCGCGCAGTGGAACCAAAAGATGCTCTACGCAGTTTCTTGGCCTCCAAGTGGACTTTATACGAAAAAGCCTATGAACACCAAGGCTGATTTTGCAGATTTGAAAACCCGAACGTACGATAAAAACTCAGCGGATTTTATCACGATGGTGGGTGGAAGTTCGGTAGCCTTACCTTGGGGTGAAGTCTATTCAGCACTGAGTACGGGTATGGTTAATTCCGTGGTCACATCATCAGCTTCAGGCAAAGATGGGAAGTTTTGGGAAGTTTTAAGTGATTTTACGAAAATTTCTTATGCGTATCCTCTTCAAGCTGTGACCATCAACTTGGATTATTGGAAGAGTTTAGACAAAGCACAGCAAGAAGCATTGCTTAAAGCGGCTGAGAAAATCGAAAAAGCGCAATGGGAAGCAAGCAAAAATGAGGACAATGTGGCACTGAAGCTTTTAGGTGATAATGGCATGAAAATCAAAGAGCCAACAGAAGCACTTAAAAAAGAGTTAGATATGGTTGCTTCTAAAATGCTTGATGCTTATCTTGCGGATGCGGATGAAAGCATCAAAAAAATCTTTACTGAGTTTAAAAAATAATGAAACGCTTTATGATTGAAAGTGCGCGAAAGCTCTCCAACGGGGGAGCTTTTATCGCATCAATGCTTCTCGTGATACTTGTGGTATTGATTTTGGTGGAGATTGTGTTGCGCTATTTTTTCAACACCTCTACGATGCGTGCCGATGAGTACAGTGGGTATTTGTATCTTGCTCTTGTTTGTTTTGGATTTGGTTACACGTTCATGCGTGATGGGCATATACGTATCACGTTTTTAACCTCTAAAGTCTCTTCCAAAACATCTTCTTTGATAGATATTTTTGCAGGGATTGTTACATTGGGTGTGCTCTGTTTTGCTTTTTATCGCACCCTTTTGCTGAGTCTTGATTCTTTTGAGACAGGCGTGGTCTCAGAAGGGGTCTCTGCAACACCCCTTTTCATTCCTCAGATGGTACTACCGATTGGTTTTTTACTCTTTATCGTTTCGATGGTTGCGTATATTGTTGGAAAAATAGGAGGACATCACCATGATCGCTGATCCCTTGTTGCTCTCAGCCCTTTTAATCGGGGTGATGTTTTTGTTTTTACTCTCATCTATTTGGATAGGCGCATCACTTTTCTTAACAGGCATTGTAGGGATGCTCATGTATGACCACCATCTTCCTCCTGCCATTAGCATTATCAACAAAATTGGCAATCTCCTTGCGGGCTCTATTTATGATTCGCTCAATTCTTGGTCATTGGCGGCATTGCCGATGTTTATTTTAATGGGTGAAATATTACATTACTCTTCTATTTCCAATAAGCTTTTTAACGGACTTGTCCCGTGGTTAAGCCATGTTCCAGGACGGCTTTTGCACATCAATGTGGCAGCATGTTCACTTTTTGCTGCTGTTTCTGGCTCTTCGGCTGCAACCACCGCAACGGTAGGTAAAATCACACTTGAAGAGCTTCGTGAAAGAGGCTATAGCAAGCCACTAGCCCTTGGTTCTTTAGCAGGGAGTGGTACACTTGGGTTTTTAATTCCGCCTAGTATCATTATGATTATTTATGGAGTATTGGCGGATGTTTCTATTGGGCGATTGTTTATCGCTGGAATTTTGCCAGGATTATTGTTGGCAACAGCGTATTCGGTCTATATTATGATAGTAGCGACATTTGATAAACGTGTGGTACCAAGTCATAAAGAGCAGTTTACATGGAAAGAGCGCTTAAATTCTCTAGGAGAGCTTGTTCCTGTTTTAATGTTGATTACCGTGGTGATTGGGAGTATTTATGGTGGGCTGGCAACTCCTACGGAAGCGGCTTCTTTGGGTGTCTTGTTTTCTATTCTTTTAGCACTTTATTTTAAAAGCTTGAGTTTTGCTATTTTAAAAATGGCATTAGCCAATACAATTAAAACCACCGTCATGATAAGCTTCATCATCGCAGGTGCTGGATTTTTATCGCAAGTGGTAGGGTTTTTGGGTATTGCTAGAGCGCTGAGTGAATTTATTGCTTCCCTTGGGTTAAGCCCTTTGATGCTTATTCTTGTGGTGGCATTGATGTACATTATTTTAGGGATGATGTTGGATGGGATTTCAATGGTAGTCATGACCTTGCCAATCGTTTTACCCATTATTACATTAGCAGGGTTTGATGCACTTTGGTTTGGTATTTTTTTAGTGTTTATGGTAGAAATGTCACAAATTACGCCACCTGTTGGTTTTTCGTTGTTTGTGATTCAAAGTATTTCGGGAGAAAAAATTGGTTACATTATTAAAGCCACATTTCCTTTTTTTCTTATTATGATTTTAATTACGGCTGTGGTAACATTCTTCCCAGAAATTGTTTTTTATCTCCCCAATCATATGATAGGAAAATAACATGAAATTAAATTGCGATGCTGGTGAGAGCTTTGGCTCATGGAAAATGGGCTTAGATGAGGAGGTACTGCCCTTTGTCGATATGGCAAATTTTGCGTGTGGATACCACGCGGGTGACCCACAAATCATGGATAAATCCATCAAGCTTGCCTTAAAACATGGTGTAAGCATTGGGGCGCATCCTGCGTATCCTGATTTGATGGGATTTGGAAGACGCTCTTTAGCTTGTTCTTTAGATGAAGTCGAGGCGATGGTGATTTATCAAATTGGGGCATTGTATGGGTTTATTAAAGCCAATGGTGCGCTTTTGGAGTATGTCAAACCTCATGGAGGATTGTATAACGATATGATGAAAGATGTACGCATCTTTAGAGCCGTTGCTACTGCGGTTGCGCGGTTTGATAAGAACTTAAAATTGATGGTGTTATCGATGGTTGATACAAAGCCTCACGAAGCGATTGCGCAAGAGCTCGGGCTTGAATTGATTTATGAAGTCTTTGCTGATCGTGCGTATGATGATAACGGTCTTTTGGTTCCTAGAAGTCAAAAAGGCTCTGTGCTTCACGATGTTGACGCTGTCATTGCGCGCTTGCACTTGTTACAAAATGAGGGAGTGTTAGAGACGATTAGTGGTAAGCGCATTGCTTTAAAAGCCGATACACTTTGTGTGCATGGCGACAATGAAGAGGCGATAACCTTGGTAAAAACGCTTAGGGAAAGCATGTGAATATCGAATTTCGTGTCGCCTCAGAATCTTCGGTCATTCTCTATTTTGGCTCAACCATAGACCCTCTTATTGCCAAAGAGGTACAAAAAGCCTATAAAGCGCTTAAAAAGGCAAAAATAGAAGGTTTTTTTGAGATTATTCCCTCGTATGCCTCTTTGCTGGTGAGTTTTGATGTGTTGCGTTACGATTTTGATGAAGCGTGCGCACAGATTGAAAATATCATCTCTCATGCAGATCATGTGGATGAAGCAGCGCAATCCATCGTTTCAATTCCTGTCTATTATGGTCTTGATGTAGGGCTAGATTTGGAGATGTTAGCAGAGGAAAAAAACCTTCAGGTTCAAGAGGTTATCGATTTACATGTAAAAGAACTTTACAGCGTCTATGCTATCGGTTTTGCCCCAGGATTTGCCTATATGGGGCAGATTGATGAGAGGCTTGCCACTTCTAGGCTTGCCAATCCTCGCAAAGCAGTGCCTAAAGGAAGCGTTGCCATTGCAGATCGTCAAACGGCTATTTATCCTCTGCAAAGTCCAGGGGGATGGAAAATTTTAGGGCGAACCCCTCAGGCGATGTTTGATGTGCGTTATGATGGGTTATCGCTTTTACATGTAGGCGATAAAGTACGCTTTGAGCCTATTTCCAAAGAGCAGTTTTTAACATTAGGCGGTGAGCTATGAATGGCTTTATAGTTCAAAATGGAGGTATGCTTTGCTCCATTCAAGATGCTGGACGAAAGCGGTTAAATGATATAGGACTTTCTCAAAGTGGGGCGATGGATGAACGCTCGTTTGGTTATGCCAATTTGCTCGTTGGCAATGCGTTTAACACACCCACCATTGAAATTGCACTTGGAGGTGCTTCCTTTGTTGCGCTTGGAGCGATGTGTATTGCTATTTGTGGGGCTGATATGAGTCCTTTATGCAATGGAAAACCACTTGCTCTTTGGACAACTCATCAGCTTCAAAAAGACGACATCTTGAGTTTCGGTTACGCATCAAAAGGGCAGTTTGCTTACCTTGCCATTGCGGGAGGATTTCAAACACCTTTTTCCTATGGAAGTTTTTCAACCAGCATAAAAGAAGGGTTAGGTGGCATTGATGGGCGAAAACTCAAAAGTGAGGATATTCTTTTAAGCATTGAAGCGCGTTGCCCAATGGAGAGACGTAGTTTGGAAAAAGAGTTTATACCGACATTTCCTCAAGAAGTAACCTTACGTGTGGTAAAGGGGTATCAAGAAAAGCTTTTTGATGCAAAAGCGCAGGAGATTTTTTTTAATACATCCTATATGTACAAAGGCGAGGGCGATAGAATGGGGTATCGTTTAAGTGGCGAAAAGATTAGCTCAAGTGTAACGGGTATACTCTCCGAGCCCATCTGTTTTGGTGCCATTCAAGTACCCAGCCATGGCGAGCCCATCGTGCTTTTAAAAGAGCGCCAAACCATCGGAGGGTATCCAAAAATAGGCTCTGTTATAACCGTAGATTGTTTTAAATTAGCACAAGTGCAAGCAGGAGCAAAGGTTCGTTTTAAAGCGATTGAACCTGAAGAAGCAAGGGGTATAACCCTTGCCTTTTATCGATTTTTTAGCTTTTAAGTTCTAAATTTAGCGAGAACATGATTGAGGTTGTCGGTCAGATCACTGAGGTGGTCGATCGCATCGCTCATCTCTTGAACACTTCGTGCATTGGTGGAAGTGTCATCACTGATATGTGAAATTTTTACCACGATTTCATCAATCTTTTTACCCGTATCAATATAATCTTGCACGGTATGTTCACTTGATGCTGTTGCATTGTCCATGATGGCAGTGGTTTCAGTGATGTTTTTTTCCACATCTATGGCAATGTTATTTAACATTTCCATGCTTTTTGAATTTGCATTCATATGCTCACTTGCATCGTTGATAGCTTGAACGATGACGTTAATGGTTGCATTTATTTCTGTTAAGCTTCTTTGTGTTCGCTCTGCTAGATTTCGTACTTCATCGGCAACAACTGCAAACCCACGTCCATGTTCCCCCGCACGCGCAGCTTCTATGGCTGCATTGAGTGCTAAAAGATTGGTTTGGTCGGCGATATCAGAGATGACCGTTAAAACGCCTTTGACTTGGTCTGCATCTAAGCTTAGTTGTGAGATTTGGCGTGCGAGTTCAATCTCTGTGTGAGCACTATTTTGTACTTGAGTTGCCATTTTGATAATCTGATGTTTTGCATTGGTGAGTTTTTGGTGCGCTTGTTGAATCTCTGCTTTAGATTGCTCTGCTTTGTGCAGTGACGCGTTTAGTTCCTCTTTCATTTTTTGGGACATTGCATTGGTTTGGCTAACCAATTCAAAACTGTTTTGCGCACGTCTACCTACTTCTAGAGCCGTAGAACTTAGCTCATTGGCGACGGAAGCGTTTTCTGAGCTTGAACTTTTTGCCATAGCGACGGTTTGCTGGACTTTATCAATAAAACGGTTGAAGGCTAGAGAGGTTTGTCCTATCTCATCGTTTGTTTTTACATCTAACTTCTTCGTCAAATCCCCATCTCCACTGGCAAGATTTTCTGTTTTATCGTGCAGTTCTTGCAAGGGGGTTAGCACAGCTTTTTGGAGGATGATCACTAAAAAGAAGAAGATAACGATACAGATGATTGCCATAACCATGATTTGTGTGAGCATTCCTACTTCTGCTTCGTTGATAATTTTCTCAATGTGTGTTTTTTGGATACCGATTAAGACTTCGCCAACACGGTTTCCATCAAAACCTTTGAGCTCTTCACGAATGACAAAATAATTAGGGGTAAAGAAGGTTTCACCTTGTGCTATCAAATCAAGATTTTTAATCTCTTCAAAAAGTTGCATGTCGGTTACATCTTTTTTTTGAGACAGGGCAGTATCTTTAGCCAGAATAGCATCTTTGGCATTAGCACTCAAATCGAGCTGTTTTTGATCGGTTAAGAAGATGACACTTGCGCCCAAATCTTTTTTAGCATTGGTTACAACCGAGCCAAAAGATTGGATGATTTCCACAGAACCTAAATATTCACCCTCTTTTAAGATAGGCGCAACCCCACGTAAGGTCATCCCCGCAACACCCATTTCAATCGCTGTGAGTGGTAGCTTTGATTCTTTGACTTTTTTTATGGTATGTCGAAAAGAGGAGAGGTCATCTCCAAATTTTTGAGGCATCCACTCCCTTAAAAAACTTTTGATATCTTTGGTATGAATGTGAATTTGAACATTTTTAAAATCGGTTTGCTCTTTAAAGGTTTTGGTGATTTCTTTAAGCCCTTTTGCTGCAATGGTTCTATCTTCTTTAAGAAGAGATTCAATGACGTAATAATTTGAGGCAATCGTAATAGCATTGGTAATCGCAACATCGTATTTTGCTTCTAATTGGTTTTGAACGTAGACGCGTAATGATTCTTTTTCATTGGTATAAACATCTTTTTCAACTTTTTGAATACTAAAATAGGTTGTGAGTAAGACAGCGATAAGTCCAATGACAGCTAAAAAGACAAGGGGTAGATAGATTTTTTTAGAGAGAGAAGTGTTACGCATGATGGCTCCTTTGAAGTGGCTAAGACTATTGTAGTTGTATTTTCTTTAAAGAAATATTTAACATTATAACTAAGTGACATTTTTGTTTCATTTTTATATATTATTTTTATTAAAAGTAAAAAAAGTTATAATTTAAGCGAAAAATTAATGAGATAAGGCATGCAAATGTTTACAGGGCTTATTCGAGAATTTGCTGAAGTTGTAGGCTATGAGAACAATCTTTTAACGCTCAAAGCGACGTATAAACCCTCTATCGGAGATAGTATTGCAATCAATGGGGTCTGTTTAACTGTCGTATCCGTGTTTGAGGGTGGGTTTCGTGTGGAGCTCTCTTTGGAGACACGAGGACTTATCGCGGTAGAGCATTTAAAAGGGCAGGTTCATATGGAGCCAGCATTAAGCCTTGGCGATAAACTTGATGGGCATATGGTCCAAGGACATGTGGATTGTGTGGGAGAAGTTAAGTCGATTCATATGCGAGAAAACGGTGTGGATATTTATATTGGCTTGCCAAAAGAGTTTATCACTTTCGTGATTCCTAAAGGCAGTATTGCGATTGATGGAGTCAGTTTAACGGTCAATGATGTGGGGCAGAGCGATTTTCGTTTAACGATTATTCCACACACGTTTGAGAAAACACTTTTCAAATCATACAAGGTAGGTCGTCGTGTGAACATCGAAACCGATATGTTTGCGCGCTATATTTACCATATGTTCAAGCGTGACAAAGGGCTTGATTGGGTAAGTGTCGATAGGATTTTGGCGAGTTATTGATGCAGTATCTTTTTACATGTAAAACAGAGGGCAATATGGGATTGCATGTTGGAGATGACCCGATAAACGTGCACAAAAACCGTGAAACGCTTAGAAATGCTTTGGGCAGTGAAAAACTTATTTTTATGAACCAAGTACACGGGGATGCAGTGGTTTGTGTGGATGAAGATACGCTCAATCCTACGTGCGATGCGATGATTTCGCAAAGCAAAAACGTGGCATTGGCGGTGATGGTGGCAGATTGTATTCCGCTTCTTTTGTATGACGCACCCACACAAAGTATCGGTGTTATTCATGCTGGACGGGTGGGAAGTGCTTTGTCTATCAGTGTAAAAACCGTTCAAGCGATGCAAAAACACTTTGGCGTTGACCCTAAAACGCTTAAAATTTACATCGGTCCTTCGATTGGAGCGTGCTGTTATGAAGTGGGAAAAGAGGTGTGTGGCGGCTTGGAGCATGTTTTACATGTAAAGCAAAACGCATTTTTTTTAGACCTCCCCAAAGCCAATATTCAAGCCTTATGTGAAGCAGGTGTTTTAGCGGAAAATATCGAGTACAAAGAACTTTGTACGTGTTGTTTGCCTAACTATTTTTCCTACCGAAGAGAGAAGATAACAGGACGCTTTGCAGGAGTGATTCGGTTATGAAGCATAAAGCCTATATGCAAAACAAAGAGTTTGTTTCTGAGCAAAAAGCGCACAAATTGATAGAAAGAGCTTCTTTGTACGATGTGCCTTTTTTACAAAATGCAACGCTTGTACAGACACTTTTAGTTCCACAAACATCGAATGAAAAAGTAAATCTTGAGAGTTTAAATAGAGTCTGGAAATGGTTAAAACAGACAGAGGAAAAAGCGCGTATGAGTTAAGAGGACAGATGTCCTCTTAATACGGTGTTATTTAGTGCGGCAACACTTTTTTTTCATTGTTGCTTCATTGATAGCACATAAAGCTTCTTCGTAATTTGGCTCAGCGGTGATTTCTTCACATAGCTCTTTGTAAACCACTTTACCGCTTTTATTGACCACAAAAATCGCACGAGCGCTCAAGCCTTTTAATGGACCATCGGCGATTAAAATACCATAATCGGATGCAAATTTTTTATCTCTAAAGTCACTTCCAACGCTTAGGTTATTGATACCCTCAGTGGTACAAAAACGTCCCATCGCAAAAGGAAGATCCATTGAAACAACGGTTACAGTTGCGCCTTCTATTTTTGCTGCTTCTGTGTTGAAACGTCTTGTTTCAGAAGCACAGACTGCTGTATCGAGGGAAGGAACAGCAACAATCACTTGTACGGCATCACTTTTGCCACCAACTTTGATTTCACTCAAATCTTTTGCAACGACTTTAACAGTTGGAGCGCTATCGCCGACTTTAATCTCTTTACCCGCTAACTTTACCACATTGCCTTTAAGCTTGGTTGTTGCCATGCTAGTTCCTTATAAGAAGATGAATTTGTTCAAAAATTATAGCTAATTAGGATAAATAAACTCTTAGTTAATCAAGTTAACTCTTTTTATTGCACACGGACTTGATTGCGTCCACTTGCTTTCGCTAGATACAAGGCATCATCGGAGCGTTTCATAATATCAAAAATTGTCTCATCAGAGGGGGTAATACCGCTAATGCCAATACTCACAGTGATCCGAATGAGAAGGTCATGCCCTTTTTTATAAACACTCTCTTCTACACTTGCACGTATTTTTTCCGCTAAAATTAAAATACCTTCTAATGGTGTATTTTGGACACAAATCGAAAATTCTTCACCCCCAATACGTCCAAACAGGTCATCTTTTCTCAAAGATTTTGTTACGGTAGTACAGAAGAGTTTTAAAACGTCATCACCTACGTGATGCCCATAAGTATCGTTGACATGTTTGAAAAAGTCAATATCAAGAGAGAGAATATAAAGAGGTAAACGATGTCGTTTTGCTGAATGAAAATAAAAAGAAGCCAGTTGTAAAAAATGCCTTCGATTGTGAATTTTTGTCAACTCATCGGTGTTTGCAAGCTCTTTTAATTTCGTATTTAGCAACGTAAGCTCATGGGTTCGCTCTTTGACTTCTTCTTCCAAGGTGGCATTAAAGCGTTCAATCTCTTGCGTATGGGTTTTAAGTTGGTAATTGAGTTTTTGAATGCGCAAAATACTCATAAAAATAGCCCCTAAAAAGAGAAAAAGTAAGATAAATTGATACGGATATTTTTCAATAACATCGATTAAAGTAAAAGACGTGTCATCGTAGGGAAACATACGCAACTCTTTAAGAAGATAATTCACTTTGGAATAATCAAGCGGTGTTTTCCACTTAAACTCTTGCAAAGGATTGAGATAAAAAGAGGTTTGAAGTAGGGCACTTAAGACATTATTGGAAAGTTCCTCGGAGGTGTGTTGTAGCTTAACAAAAGGCCACTCAGGGTAGAGCTCGGTACTTACTAAAAAAGGAAAATTGGGGTGGTTTTTTGCACCGATAACCTTAATATCACTTAATTGAATAAGCCCTTCTTTGTGCATATGTTCTAAAATGTCGGTACGAACAATGCCCGCATCAATTTTGTGATGTAAAACGGCTTTAACAACCTCATCATGTGTTTGAAAAAACTGTGCTTGTTTGAGGTACTCAGGATCATTGAGTTCTTTACGCACCATCACAAATCCCCCAAACGAGTTGGGATGTACTGCTCCAATATTGGCTTTTTCAAGGTCATTAACTGTGTGAACTTTTTTTGTATCGCTTCGGGTAAAAATCACACTACCATATTGAGCATAATAGCGGTCTTTATATAAAGTGCTAAGGGTTGCAATACGGCTTGCTCCGTAGAGATGCTCTAACTGGGTATAGTACAAAGGATTGGTGATGACAAAATCGATGCTTTTATCTTTGACTTTTTCTTCAAGGATTTGAAAATCAAGTGGTTCGATATTAAAATGGTGGGTTGGGATAACGTTTGAGAGGTATTGAGCACTTTCTTTCCAGAGTTCAAGTGCTTTTTTATCACCTCGATTGGCGAGTACACCTATCTTTACGGGTTGTTTTCCAAGATGTAAAGGATCGACAAAGCCCTCAAGTGAATAGCCATTTTTTAAAAGTCCTGAAAGTTTATAAAGGTTAGCAATATCCTCAAATTTTTTACGCTCAATCGTTCCAAAAGGTTTTTCGCCCTCATAGGCTAATTGTTTTAAAATACTTCCTTCGTAGATAAGTGCGTCAAGGCTTTTGCTTTGGGTGTTGTAGTGCTCATAAATGATTTTTGCACTCTCTTTAATATTTGCAAATGCCCATTCCCAACCTTTTTTACTGGCTTCATAAAATTTTTTAACGCGTTCAGGATGCTCCATTATCTCTTTTTCAGAGGTAAAAAGGATATCTCCATAAAAATCAAATCCGTACTGTTTAGGCGAAAAAATCGTATGAGGAATATGGCGTTCGGTGAGCAAAAAAGGCTCATTAGAGATGTAGCATGCCATCGCATCTGTTTTGCCTTCAATCAAATCTTCTAAATTAAATGAATGCGGTTGTAATGTGATCTCCTCTCGTCTAACACCATGACTTAAAAGCATTCCTAAAATGGCAACAGAACTTGTCTCATCTTCTGTCATCATCATCTTTTTTTTGGCAAGGTCTTGCGGTAATTTGATGGAAGGATGAACGCTAATAAGCACGGAAGGAGTGTTTTGAAAAAGTGCCATGAGGGCTACAATAGGTTTGCGATTGGCTTTATCAACGACCAAAGAGGAACGCCCAATACCGTATTGGCTTTTTTGAGTGAGAACCTGTTCTACGACATCCGTGTTAGATGAAAATTCTTTGATAGTGACATCAAGCCCTACGTCTTTATAAAAGCCCTTTTCTTTAGCGATGTAAAAGCCTGCAGATTGAAATTGGTGAAGCCATGAGAGTTGCAGTGAAATGGACTCTTGTGTTGTTGCCGCTACTAAAGTGTTGAGTACAAACCCAAGCAGCAAGATAAAATATTTCATTACAAGCTCCTTAGAATAATTTTAGCACAAAAACATATAATGTAATGATAATTTTCAAGGAATCTAATGCAAATCTATCTTCTACTGGTTTTGTGCGTGCTTTTTTGGTCAGCCAATTTTGTCATCGGGCGTTTTGTTGCAGGTGAAATAGAGCCTATCGAATTGGCATTTTTCAGATGGTTTGGGGTGTTTATTATCACCTTTCCTTTTTTGGTTTTACATGTAAAGAAATTGTGGCAAACACTAAGAGCACATTTTGGTATTTTGATAGGGCTTTCATTCCTTGGTATTGCTTGTTTTAACACACTTTTATACATTGGGCTTCAGTACACAACCGCGACCAATGCGCTTTTAATCAATTCGAGTATTCCTATCTTAATTCTCTTTTTCTCTTTTGTGATTTTAAAGAAAAACATTACCTCCATGCAAGTCTTTGGCATTGTCCTTTCCACGCTTGGCGTTATTTTTTTAGTACTCAAAGGAGATTGGCAGACACTTTTGGTGCTGGATTTTAACCGAGGGGATTTTTGGGTGATAGGCTCTTCTTTGTGTTGGGCACTTTATAGCGTTTTGGTGAAGTTTCGCCCCCAACACATCAGCAGTTTTGAATTTTTTGTGACGATTGTGGCTTTGGGTATTATGATGCTGTTACCATTTTATATGGCACAAGGGTACACGTTGGAGCGTGAATGGGGTATTCTTAAACGTTATTATGGTGTGATTGCGTATGTGGTACTTTTTACGTCCGTTCTCTCTTATTACATGTGGCATAAAGGTATTGCGCATTTAGGTGCAGATAAAACAGGACAATTTACCCACTTAATGCCAGTGTTTGGAAGTTTTTTGGCGTATGTTTTTCTAGGAGAATCTTTAGAATGGTACCATCTAGGCGGAATTGTTTTAATTGCGGTGGGGATTTATCTCTCTTTGTTTATAAAACGTGTACGCGTTTAGAGATAGGTTCTGTAGCGCTCTCAAGTTTTGGGGAAGGTTTACCGATGTAAAAACCTTGGGCGCAGTCAATGCCTATTTCTTGAACGCATTCTAAAACACTTTGTGAGTGGACATATTCGGCAATGGTTTTAATGCCAAGCTCTTTGGCAAAACTGACGATGGTTCGGACGATGATTTTCATCTCATCGTTTTTATCAATATTGCGGATTAAGCTTCCATCGATTTTAATATAATCTACACGAAGTTCCGCTAAACGCTCAAAGTTAGAATACCCTGCACCAAAATCATCAATCGCAATCTTCGCACCATAGGATTTGACTTTTTCAATAAATTTAGAAACCGCATCATAATTCTCGATACCATCGCTCTCTAAAATCTCAAAAATAACCCAAGGTCCGACATTGAACTCTTCAAGTTTTTCAATGATAAAAGTGGTGGTGACAATGTTGGTCATGTCCAAGTAAGAGAGGTTAATCGAAAAGCCACTGGAAGAGATTTGAAAGGTCTCGAAGGCTTTTTGGATGAGAGACATGGAAAGTTTAGAGTAGAGTTTGGAGTGCTTGGCTACATGTAAAAATTCATGCGGTAAATAGTAGCTACCATCCTCTTTTTTGATGCGCATGAGTGTTTCGTATTTTTCAATTTTTTGATTACTGAGGTTGAGAATAGGTTGGAAGAAAGGAATGACCAAGTCTTTGGCTAGCGCTTCTTTTAAGATGTGGTTCATCTGCATATTGTGCAGATACTCCGCTTCTTTATCACCGCTTTTATCATAAATACAGTACGCAATTCGCTTATTTTTTGCCTCTTTGCAGGCGATGGAAGCCAGTTTTAAAAGATTTTTCTTTGCTTGTACCGCTCCGATACTCAGTGTGGTATCCACTTCCACATCTTCGCAGATAAGGCGGTCTGTTGTGATTTTCATGGAGAGCTTTTTGAGGTATTTTTTGAGATTGTATTCGCTAAAAGGTACTTTAATCAAAATGGCGTAAATGTCAGCTTCAAATTTATAAAGGGTTGCTTCAATGGGGGGAAGGTTATGTGAGAGCCATTGCGCGATAACTTTTAAAAAAGCATCCCCAAAATGATGCCCGTAGAAATTATTGGTATTTTGAAAAGAGTCAATGTTAATAATCATCAAGGTTGCATCGGTATCAGGGTCGAGTCGTTTTTTGTCTTTAAGGAGCTTTTGACGATTAGGTAAGCCTGTGTTGGCGTCGATGTAGATATTTTTACGAAGTTCGTGTTTGAGTTTGGCACTGTTTTTAAGAAGCTTTGCGGCGTAAATATAGACCAACGCTCCAAGCACAATCACAAGGCTGGAGCCTAAAAGTATGTAGTGTTTCCAAATGCTAATCAGTAATAACCCAAGTAGCAGTAAAAACCCCACTGTGATAAAGAGTCGTTGCGTATGGCTCAACCGTATTCCCTTGCCCTTTTCTTCCCACCATTACATGTAAGGGTGGTACTTTAGCACAAAGGATTTAAAAAAAAGATAAAGGGTGTTTTATCCAAAATGGCTCATCAGCAATCTCACACAAAAGTCACGCTACAATACTTTCTTTGAAAAAAATTATGGAAAGAAAACGATGTCAAAACAGCGCTGTGATCACTGTCATCTGGAGTACGATGCCTCTTTTTTGATGAAAGATGAGAGTTTGGGCGAAGCACACTATTTTTGTTGCAAAGGATGCCAAGGTGTGTTCCATCTTTTGCGCCACGAGGGCTTAGACGCTTTTTATAGTAAAAAAGGTGAAGTAACCTTACAACCTCCGCAAGGTGTGCGTGATGATTTAGAGCGCTTTGATTTGGAAAGCTTTTTAAGTAAATATGTCAAACACAATGATGGCTTTTATGAAATTTCACTTATTATTGAGGGGATTCATTGCAGTGCGTGTGTATGGCTCAATGAAAAAGTACTTTCAAAGCAAGAAGGTATTGTTGAGGTTTCCATTAACTACAGTAATCATAAAGCTAAAATTGTCTGGGATGCTTCTACCATTAAACTTTCTCAGATTATTGAAACGATACGTTCCATAGGCTACAACGCTTATCCGTATGATCCTAAAAGCGGGGAAGAGCGCGCCAATGCGGCAAGAAGAGAGTATTATTCTAAGCTTCTTGTGGGTATTTTTGCGACAATGAATGTGATGTGGATAGCCATCGCGCAGTATGCGGGTTACTTTACAGGGATGCAAGAAAATATCAAAAATATTCTCAATTTTGCAGCCTTTGTTCTTGCCACTCCCACACTCTTTTACACGGGTTCGGTCTATTTTAAAGGAGCGTATTATAGCTTCAAGCATCGCTATGTCAGTATGGATACGCTTGTGGCAACGGGTGCGAGTTTAACCTATCTTTTTTCACTCTATGCGATGTTTACCAAAAGTGCCGAAGTCTATTTTGATTCGGTGACGATGATTATTACCTTTGTGTTTGCAGGTAAATATTTAGAAGTTCTAACCCGTAAAAAAGCCGTCGATACTTTGGACGCTTTTGGCAGTGCGATGCCTAGTGAAGTGATGGTCATTAAAGGTGATGAAAAGTCTTTTGTAAGTGTGGATGCGGTTGAGGTAGGCGAGCTTGTTGAAATTCGACCAGGGGATAAAGTCGCCATTGATGGGGTGATTGTCAAGGGGGAGGGCTCTTTTGATTTTTCTAGCATCAATGGAGAGTCTGTTCCTGTGCTTAAAGGAGAGGGTGAGAAGATTTTAAGCGGGACAATATGTTTAGATAGTTTGATTCGATATCGTACAACAAGCCCATTTGCGACATCGATGTTTAGCAAAATGGTGAATTTACTCGAAGATGCGATGCACAAAAAACCGCGTATTGAAAAAATCGCTAACCAAATCTCAGGCTATTTTTCGATGACGATTTTTTCATTGGCCTTTATCACCTTTGCACTTTGGTCGTATAAGAGTGGCTCGTTTGAAACGGCTTTGATTGTTACCATTTCTGTTATTGTGATTGCGTGTCCGTGTGCTTTAAGTCTTGCAACGCCTGTTGCAACGTTGGTAGGACTTGGAGTTGGTGCGAAAAGAGGTATTTTATTTAAAGAAGCGGGTTTTTTAGAGTCAATGGCAAAATGCGATACTTTAGTGCTTGATAAAACAGGTACTTTGACGAAAGGAAAGCCTGAAGTGGTAAACTTTACCTCTTTTGAGGATTATGATGTCTCTTTACTTTATGCCCTCTTGAATGCTTCAACACATCCTATCAGTCAAGGGGTTGCTAGTTATTTAAAATCAACCCATGAATCTTTACATGTAAAACATCTTGAAGAGGTCAAAAATATTGAAGCCAAAGGGATGCAAGCACTTTTTGAAGGTAAAGTCATCATCGGTGGAAATCAAAAGATGATGCAAGAAGCAGGTATTGAGGTAAATATCCCCAAAGGTTTTGAAACCTTAAGTCACTATTTTTTTGCGGTAGATGGTAAGGTGGTTGCTCTGTTTGGATTGAAAGATAGTCTTAAAAATGGGGCAAAGGAGAGTGTGAGTGCTTTGCGTGCTTTGGGACTTAAGATGGTAATTTTGAGTGGAGACCATGAAGCCATTACAGAAGAAATTGCTCGAGAAGTAGGCATTGAAACATATAAGGCAGCTTTACTACCAGATGAGAAAGCTTCTTATATTCAAACATTACGTGCAAAAGGGCATAAGGTTGTCATGGCAGGAGATGGTATCAATGATACACTCGCACTTTCAAGCAGTGAAATAGCCATTGCTATGGGCAATGGGGCTGATGTCGCCATTGAAGTGAGTGATGTCGTTTTAACCAAGGAGAGTATGCAAGGGCTTTATGAAGCATTTGCAATTGCGAAAAAAACGCTGAGAATTGTCAAAGAAAATCTTGCCTTCTCTTTGTTGTACAATACACTCACCATACCTCTGGCAATGAGTGGGTATGTGATTCCTTTGGTTGCGGCAGCGTCAATGTCCCTTAGTTCTTTGGTGGTTGTCGGCAATGCGATGCGCATCAATAATCTTTTTAAAAAATAGGACATTTATGATGGATGGATGGTTAATTGCGATGATGATAGGCGCTTCAACACTGCTTGGAGCCTTTGGACTGTGGGGATTGATGTGGGGAATTAAAAGTGGACAGTTTGATGACCATCAAAAGTTTTTAGACGGAGCACAGTTTGATTCTGAAGAAGCGTTGCAAGATGCAGTGATGATGGAAAAAAAGAAAGAAGAAGCTAAGAAAAAGATGGGGTATGCACCACCCGATTAATACGTTAAAAAATCAAAGCAACAGGAGCTTTGCCCCTGTTGCTTACAAATTTATTTAAATGAAGCGATTGTTGCGGCAACGGCTTTAAGATCTTCGTCACTAAGACCTGATGCAATAGGTTTCATAACGCCTTTCATTGGACCACCTTCACCATTTTTATAGCCTGTAACAGATGCGATTGTTTTAGCTGCATCCCAGCCAGCAATAATTTGTGACTTGTTAAGCGCTGCTTTAGCTGCTTTTTCGCCATGACAGGAAAAACATTTTGCTTTATAGATTTCAGCGCCATCTGCTGCCATAAGGCTTGAAACGGCTGCTAGAGCCAAAATTGCACAAAACTTCTTCATAATTACCCCTTTTAAGTTTGTTTGTGGAAAATTATAACCAATGATACTTTAAGCATGCTTAGTTTTTTTAAGAAGCACCAAAGGGAATATTTCCATTTTATAAAACTTAAGTATAATTTACTCTCAAAATTTTATCGATAAAGGGCTGTTTTGCTTAAGGTACTCTTTTTCTTTTTTCACATGAGTGCTGTTGCTTTGTTTGCTAATTCACACAGCGTGTGTGAAACAGAACGTTTTGATATGAACAAAGCCAGGGAGTCTATTGAAGTCATATTGCTTAATGAACCCAATAATGTCACATGTATGCTGCAGTTAGCCAATATCTACCTAAAGCAAGGTAAAATTCCCAAAGGATTTGAAATTCTTGTGGACGCTTATTCTATAGATCCCTATACGGTACAAAACTCGCCTGTTGCGGCAGTACTCCCTTTCGCTCTTAAAGTCTCAAATCTTAAAAAACAAGCCATACAAACCAATGATCCTCAGATGTGGAATAAATTAGGAGATGGTTATTTTGAAATGGGTATTTTTAACGAAGCTGTTAAAATGTATAAAAATAGTTTAGAAGTTGATGAAGCTCAACATGATATACGCCTTAAACTTTCCATCGCTTTGCAAAAAAATTCTCAAACGTATAGCGCACTTTATGAGCTTCAAAAGATTTTAAAACAAGACAAAAAACATCTTTATGCTAACTATTACATGGGAAAAATTCTAATGTATGATGTAAAAGACGAGGCGGAAGCGTACGAGCATTTCGCAAAAGCCAAGAAAGCTCTTGTGGAGCAAAAAGATCATTTTGAATACGTCGAATACACGCATTTATTGAACGATATTACAAGAGAATTAAAAGAGTAGTATGCAAA
>CAYTVI010000007.1:7628-44111 GCA_964441765.1 uncultured Sulfurospirillum sp. | reverse complement strand
TTGCAGGAACGGATGCGTTTGTGATGAAGCTAAGTGAGCTTACAGGCAAGCCAGTACCCAAAGAGTTAACGCTTTTACGCGGACAGCTTGTGGATGCGATGCAAGATAGCTACCCGTATATGCACGGTAAAAAATTCGCTATCTGGGGTGACCCTGATTTCTTGCTTGGCGTGGTTTCTTTCTTGGTTGAAATGGGTGCAGTACCCGTACATGTTGTTTGTAACAATGCCCCTAGAAAGCATTGGGAAAAAGAGATGCAAGCAATCTTAGACAAATGTACCTTTAAAGAAGAGTGTCACATCTGGCCGGGAAAAGACTTGTGGGCACTTAGAAGCTTACTCTTTACAGAACCAGTGGACTTTATGATAGGCAACGTCTATGGAAAAGAGCTTTACAGAGATACAAAGATACCTTTAATTCGCATTGGTTTCCCAATCTTTGATAGACACCACCTCCACCGCTACTCCATCAGCGGCTATGAGGGTGCGCTCAATCTTTTAACATGGATTACCAACTCCGTGTTAGATGCTTTGGATGAAGAGACAAAAGACATCGGTAAGACCGATTATTTCTTTGACTGCGTGAGATAAGAAGAGAGCAAAAGCTCTCTTCTTTTTACATGTAAAGCGTTAAAAGTAAAGCCCTCGTACCTCTGAAATGCGTTTTTTCTTCATCATAAGCTCCTAAAGATTAAATGACACAATGACCAAATAACGCCAAAAACATTCTTAAATGGTCATCGAAATTTGAAAGATTTTTATTAAATAAACCAACATTTTTTATGTTCATTTTGGGCATATCAGACTGTTTTGTATATAATGTTCGTTGATTAAATAGTTATCATTCATAAGGGAACAAAGTGTCACGAGCAATTTCCATAGAAACAATCATAGAATCCACTTTAGATGGTATTGATGAATCAATTAAATTTTATCAAGAATGGAGTGGAGGGGAATGGCTATGGAATGCACCAGAATATTTTATTACGGTAAAAATTGCAGAAAACATAGCCAAAATTAATGGAGCAAAATATATTACATTAGAAGATAATGTAAAGTATGTACTAGACCTTGCACAGCAGAAAGGAAAAGGTCAAGCTTCAGAAAAAGCTAGAGCAAATGGACGAAGTGACATTGTTCTTTGGTATGGAAACGAAAAACCAAGAGCTATTGTCGAAGTAAAAAATGCTGTTTTTAGGATAAAAAACATTTTAGAAGATATTGAAAGAATACAAGATGTATTAGAAAAATTTACTTTGCAATTTGGTCTTATTGCATTTTATATGGATAGACACTATGAAAAAGGCAATGCGAATCAAAAAGTAGAAGAAAATATCCATAAAATTTTTGAAGAAATAAAAGAACAATACCCAAAAATGATTTGTGAATTATATTTTCGTAAAAGTCAAATTATTGGTGAGGATACTGATGCATTCTCTTCGGTAGTCATTTTATTTAAAGGCAAATGATAACAAATCAGTGGAGCTGATAAATTATCTTGTGGGCTATTTATTGCTTACGACAGTCGTTATCCTTCACAATTCATAAAAATATAAAATCATAATATGAAAGTGGCACACCTTATATAAACCACTGGTTTATTAAAACTTAAGGTCAAAAATATATAATAGACCGCTAGTTTATAAAAGGATGCATATGCCAAAAATGGTCAATAAAGAGGAAAAAATAGATTTTATATGTGATGAAGCGTATAAAATGTTTACGGACATTGGAATTGAAGCGTTTTCTTTAAATCAATTTATTGTCACTCTTAAGATGTCAAAAGGGCAGTTTTATCATTACTTTTCTACCAAAGAGCAGTTGATCTACCAAGTGATGTCAAAAAAAGTGTTTGAGTTAAATGCGCATATTGTCGAAGCGTGTAAGCATAAAAAGAGTTTTATAGAAAAGTTACATGTATTGTTTGCCATCTATATGAATGATGAAGCGTATTATACAGATTTTAAAAAATTGATGGTCGATACGATGCATCTGTATATCAACTCTCATGATAGCACGATACGAGAATTTAACAGCACGATGTACCAAACCATTTTTGACATTTTAGAAGAGATTTTTGATGAAGAGATACAAAAAGGTTATTTTCATAAAGACGCAAAATCTATCGCAAAATCTATTTGTGCAACCGCAGACGGCATGTTCTTGCAATCGCTCATGGTGGAAAATTTTGATGTGAAAGCAGAGTTAACACACTACTTTTTAGAGATTGAAAAACTATCAAAGAGATTAAAGAAGAGCGTATGAACGTAACAAACGATAAAATCTCCTCCATCTTTTTTCAATACTCAATTCCCTCCATCTTGGGAATGTTAGCCATTTCATCAGCCAGTATCGTGGATGGCTTTTTTATAGGAAATTATGTGGGCGATTCTGGACTTGCAGCGATAAATATCAGCTTACCTATCTTCTCGTTTTTGTTTGGCTTTGCTTTAATGCTAGCAATCGGTAGCAGTGTTGTCGCAGGCAAACTCATAGGTGAAGGCGATAGTAAAAACGCTTCTCTTATTTTTAGCAAAACGATTGTTTGTATCACGCTTTTTAGCTTTTTAACTTCAAGTGTTTTATTTTTAAATATTGAGATTCTTTTACATTTTTTTGGTGCAGATGAAAATTTGACAAAAATGGCAATGGAGTATTTATCGGTTATGCTGATTTTTATCCCTTTTTTGATGATAGGGGTTGTTTTAGACTATTTTGTAAGGGTTGACAATCGACCAAACCTTGCTTTTATAGCGTTACTTTTCAGTGCTCTTATCAATGTGCTCTTGGATTGGTTTATGATTGTCTATTTACAAAAGGGTATCTTTGGAGCAGCGTTAGCTACGGGTATTTCGCAACTTAGTTTGGTGTTTATTTTATTGCCTCATTTTTTCTCAAAAAAAGCGACACTTCACTTTGTAAAACCAATAGGAAGTTACGCACACATTCTCAAAGCTTTTTACAATGGGGCTTCTGAGTTTGTCAATGAAATTTCAATAGGTATCATGACGTTAGTGTTTAACTACGTGATGATAAAAAATTTCGGTATGGAAGGGATTGCTGCATTTACGGTTATCAATTATCTTTTATTGATTGGTATCATGATAAGTTTTGGCATCAGTGACTCCTTGCAACCCATCATTAGTAAAAATTTTGGCGCAAAAGAGCATAAAAGAATAGAAGCGATTTTACAATTGGCTTTTAGGGCTACCAGTTTGGTTGGAGTCGTCATGATACTCTTACTCCTCTTTGTGCCAGAGACCTTGGCAAATATTTTTTTAGAAGATAGCAATGATAAAACAAAACAAATCGTTCTGAGTTTTGCTGCATTTATCTGGATAGCGTTTCTTTTTAATGGCAGAAACCTAGTGATTTCAGCGTATTTAACGGCGATTCATAAACCCTTGGCTTCCATGATGATTGCCTTATCAAGAAGTTTTATTTTTCCTGTACTTTTTATAGTGACGTTACCTTTTTTATTTGATAAAAACGGAATATTGATAGCAATACCCATGGCTGAAGTAGTGACTTTTGTAATCGCAATGAGGTTATTTAGAAAATTTAGCCCTCAAAATTTAGGATAGAAAGAAATCAATGAATCATCATAAAAATGAATTAAATATTGCTCTTAGGGTTGCACACGAATCAGAGCTTGAAACGTTTAAGCGTGATTTGCAAAGTGCTTTTAGAGTATCCGCAGAAAAAGAGTTTGGTCATGCACTCGATGAACCCATCCCTTGTGATGAAGATATTGAACACGCAATGCTCGCCCGAGGCGCCATTGTCTATTGGATAGTGACAGATAAAGAAATTGTTGGTGGTGCGGTTGTTGTAATCGACGAAGCCACACAGCACAACTCCCTCTCTTTTTTCTTTATTTCAACAAATAAGCAGAGTCGTGGTGTTGGGCTTCTTGCATGGAAAGCAATCGAAAAAGTGCATCCAAATACAAAGGTTTGGGAAACAGCTACACCGTATTTTGAGAAAAGAAACATACACTTTTACGTAAATAAATGTGGTTTTAAGATTGTTGCGTTTTACTCTAAATTTAACCCCGACCCGCATCAGCATACGCCAGCTTCTTTGGATAACGAGGAAGAAGATGAGATGTTTAGATTTGAGAAAGCGATGCAATAATAGAAAAAATGAATCTTATCTGGAGTCATTACATTTTTATCTAAATTGTGCAAAAGTTAAAAAATTACCCCTCTATTTTATAAAGTCTGTTAGTCTTTTTTACAAATATGAGCATTAAAAAAAGCAATTGTAAACTCGATAGCCTCCACCGTCAATGCTTCACAAAGATGCGGTGGATTCGTGGGATGAAATCCTTGTGGACGGAGTATTTTGCAAGATAAGCTCCGAAAATGTGCTTCAAAAGCCTTTGCATACATATAACAATGATGAACAATTTCATCGTTAGATCGTTGTAATTTTTTCCCATAAATTCCAATAAAAATCAACCCTCCTTCTACTAATCCACATTGCGCACCAAAGCCTCCTGCCCCATGCAATCCTAGCCCAGCATCAATGAGTTGAGGGTATAGTTCTAGTGTGAAATGCTTGGCTAATGTACGCAACATCGTCGTAGCACAATTAATATCTTCTTGCCAATAAAAATAGGCTACCTCTTTTTTAACATCTATCCTATTCTGCACAATAATCCTTTTAAAAAAGTTTTGTATCAAGGATAAATGTGGTAGAAGTTTCCAAAATACCATCAAATTTCCATAATTGATCTAAAAATAATGTCACATCTTCGGCTTTATCAAGCCTTACATGTAAAAGCAAACACCACTCTCCTGCTAAACGATGATATGATTCAATGACGCTATTGTGTAACGTCATCGTTGCAATACTTTTTTCCAAACTAGAAAAATACTTTCCGTTTATTTTGACAAAAATTAAACACTTAACGCATGGTTTTACCTGTTGCCAATCCACCAATGCTTTATAGCCACGAATGACTCCTGCTTTTTCAAGTTTTGCAACCCTTTGATAAACAGAGGGTCTTGAAATATGAATAAGCTTTGCAAGTTCTGTGTGCGACAATCGACAATTTTTTTCTAAATAATGTATGATTTGTAAATCAATGCTATCCATGGTTTTCCTTTGTGTTATTATAGTTCTTAAACACTCTTTTTATGCAATATGTTTTTATATTATCTATTTTTCAAACATATTGTATATAAATTGATTATATTTTTAATATAGTGTTTATTTAAAACCTATAAATAAATTTCGTTTTTTACAATGTGTTATAATTTTAGGGAGTCGAGAGCTTCACTTTTAATTTTACTCAAAATTCTTATTTACGAAGATCTAAGTTCGTGAGTTATTTTATAGGAGATGATGCCACCAAGAGAGATATCTTCATCTATCTGCTCAAAATGCACTCCGATGCCATTGCCGATAAGACGGTAGTTTAACAGTTGCTCTTTTGTTGCATTTTAAATTTTTTTAGGAACAAAAAGGGTCGGAGCTAAACTTTCAACTTTTAAGGCAAATTTTTAGTTTATTGACAATGTACATACCAATGGAGCAACTACAAACGATAAAATTTTAGTCGTTGCCAATATGTTTTTTGATGAATTTGGCGAAGAGATAGTGCGTATCATCAGTGCAAGATATGCCAACAAGAGCGAAAAGGAATTTTATGAAAACCATTAAAGAAAGAGAACACTACGATAGCTATGAGCTTGAAGAATCGTATGATTTTGAAGGCGGTGTGCGAGGGCGATTTTATGAACTTAAGAAAATCCCAACGACACTCAGACTTGATAATGACATTATTTTATATTTTAAGAAAAAAGCAAGTGAACAAAAAGTTTCTTACCAGTCATTGATTAATGCGTTTTTACGAAAAGAGATAGGCTCTTTATAGTTTTTATAAATATTGACAAGAGAACTTTACATGTAAAGCTCTCTTGAGAAAGAATTTATTTAAAAAGTTGATAAATCGAACAAAAATCTTCTTCGCCTTTACCGAGCTCTTTCATCTTAGAATAAAGCTCTTTAACGACACTTGCGGTGTATAAAGGGCGATTCATGCTGTATGCTAAGTCTTGCAGACAATGCAAATCTTTATTGATAGCGGCATTGCTAAAATGAGGGCTAAAGTCTTCGTTGATGAGCTTTTGTGTTTTTGCCGCTAAAACCAAAGATTTTCCGCCACCCGCACCTAAGATGTCTAAGAGTTCTGTTTTATCGATGCCACACGCAACACCTAGTGCTGTACATTCAGCGAGAGTTGCCATAAAAGAGCCAAGACAGAGGTTATTGATGAGCTTCATCTTCGATGCCATGCCAGGGACTTTAAGGTTAAAAAGGGTTGTGGCAAGTTTTTCTAAGATGGGTTTACATGTAAGAAAAACCTCTTCTTTTCCTGCACTCACGATGGTGAGTTCTCCCTTGCTCGCAGGCACGACACTGCCTAAAACAGGTGATTCAAGATAATTTCCCCATTTGGCTTCGATAAGCGTGTGAAAGGTGAGCACGTCATTGAAATGGTTTGTACTCAAATCAATGATGGTTTTGCCTTTCAAATCCGCACTAAGTAACCCTTCTTCCATGCTAAGAACAGCGTGAACGCCTTTAGAGTCAAAAAGGCACATCATCACAACATCGCATGTTTGGACAAGCGCTTTGGGAGTTGGTTGGGAAGGAAGTCCTAGTTTTTCAACTTTTTCAGGGCTTCTGTTCCACACAATCACCTCTTCACCCACACTTACTAGACGTTTTGCGATAGCACTTCCTAAATTTCCTAGACCAATAAAACCGATTTTCATAAGTCATCTCCTTTTGTGTATTTTTTAGAATTATAGTCTAAATTAGACAAAATATCAATATTTGCTTTTTTCAATAAAAGTTGTGTTATGATTAAATTATGAAAAAAGAGCTCAAACCTTATGTCGCCTTGTGCGATGCCATCGGAAAACTGTTTTATCCTAATGTTGAAGTGGTTATGCACGATCTAGAGTCCAAAACATTGGTACACATCGTCAATGCCTTTTCCAAGCGCCGTGTCGGAGATGCGATGCTCAGTGATGCTAAAGACATCAGCACGCTTAAAGAAAACTGGGTAGGACCTTATGACAAGCGCAACGCCGATGGAAAACGTCTAAAAGCGGTCAGTGTTATCTTGCGTGATGCGGAAGAAGCGCCCATTGGGATGATATGCATCAACTATAACACGGAGCCTATAGAGACACTTTTGGAGTCATTAAAAGGGTTTTTACATGTAAACGAGCCTGCTCAAAAACCTTCCATTTTATTTTCACAAAGTTGGAAAGAACACACCGATGAGACCATTGAAAAATACTTAAGCACACGCAATATCTCGCTTTTAGGACTGAGTACAAACGATAAAAAAGAGCTGGTATGGTTTTTAGAGCAAGAGGGTATTTTTGCCATTCGTAACGTCGTTCTTTACGTCTGTTCGGTACTTAATATCTCCAAAGCAACTTTGTACAACTGGCTCAAACCCATGCGAAACACATCTTTACATGTAAAGGAATCCCATGCCAACTAAAGAAGAAGCTCTCACCTTACTCAAAGCCTACAATGGCAATGCCTTAGTCACACACGGACGAGCGGTTGAAGGAGCTATGCGTTACATGGCACGAAAAGCGGGTGAGGATGAAGAAGTTTGGGGCATGGCAGGGCTATTACACGATATTGACTATGAAAAATTTCCTGAGCTTCATTGTCATAAGGGAGCGGAGATACTGCAAGAACATGGGTATTCGCAAGAGATTATCCGCGCGATGATGTCGCATGGTTGGGGTATTTGTACTGATGTTGAGCCACTCTCTTTGATGGAAAAGACCTTGTATGCTGTGGATGAGCTCACAGGACTTATTACGGCATGTGCACTGGTGCGCCCAAGCAAATCGGTCATGGATTTGGAGCTTTCATCGGTTAAAAAGAAATTCAAAGACAAAGCGTTTGCTGCGGGGGCGAGTAGGGAAGTGATGCTAAAAGGGGCAGAAATGCTAGGCGTGAGCATCGATGAACTCATCACCGATGTCATTTTAGCGATGCGAGAGAACGCACCTACCCTTGGGCTTGAGATGAAAGGCTAAGCCCTTCTATCTCGCATACCCTTGTTTAATCTCTTCTTTGCTAGCCGCACGCACATTGGCTACGGTAGCGTAAAAGGTGACATCATGTCCTGCAAAAGGGTGATTGCCATCTAGCACAACATGCTCGTTGGTTACTTCTTTAACGATGTAGAGCATGCTCTCTTCTTCACCGGTGAGTTCATCTTCAAAAATCTCTTCAAACTCTTCACCCACGTGGATGTGCTCATCAAATTCAGCACGAGGTTGTGTGACGATGAGGCTCTCATCGAACTCACCAAAAGACTCTTTGGCTTTAAGACTAACTTCGATTTCATCGTTTCTACTTTTGCCCTCTAATGCCTGTTCTACTTTTTCAAACACATCGTTGTAGCCACCATGCAGATAGACTAAAGGCTCGCCCCCTGTATCTAACACTGTTCCTTTTTTATCAAGGACTCGGTAACTTAAGGTTACAACACAATTTTTTCCAATTTTCATTTTCTTTCCTTCAGGTAATTTTTGAGTCTCTCCACACCCTCACGCATATGCTCAACACTTCGGGTGTAAGCAAAACGAAGATAGTGGTTCGTGCCATTTGTCCCAAAATCAACCCCTGGCGTGGTGGCGATATGGATGGTTTCTAGGAGCTCTTTGGCAAAAGCAAAGCTGTCGTTTGAGTAGCGTGAAATGTTTGCCCAGATGTAAAACGCACCCTCTGGTTTGGCATCTATCTCAAAAAGCGTAGAGAGTTCGGTGTATAAGAAATCACGTCTTGCTTTAAACTCGTGTTTGATGAAAGAGAGATACTCCTCATCAAAAGCTTCGAGTGCTCCGTATTGGCTGAGTGTGGGAGCGGAGATGAAAAGATTTTGTGCGACCATCTCGGCATGGCGAACTTTCTCTTTTGGCACGATGACCCATCCCAAACGTTGTCCTGGCATGCAATAGTACTTTGAAAAACCGTTGATGACATAGACGTTTTTGTCTCCAAATTCTAAAGCGCAGTTTGCCTCTTTTTCATAGGTCAATCCATGATACAACTCATCAGAGATAAAGGCGATATTTTTTGCTTCACAATATCTCACAAGTTCTTTGAGCGTTTGCGTATCGTAGATATTTCCTGTAGGATTGGCAGGGGATGAGATTTGTAAAGCGTCTAAGTTTTGAGCTTCTAAATCTTTTACATGTAATTCAAAATTATCCTCTTTGCCAATCGGCATAAACAAAGGTTTAATATCTAAAAGATAGGCAAAGTTTTTATAACAAGGGTATGAGGGGTCGCTAAAACCAAGTGTGGCATCTTTACCCAGTGTTAACGCATAAGCAATCAAAAAAGCACCACTGGTTCCTGGTGTTAAAAAGATTTGTTCGATATCCACATGCACACCGTATGTTTTTGCATAATGCTGGGCTATTTTTTCTCGAAGGGCAATTAAACCATGGCTTTGGGTGTAGGAGAATTTATTGGCATCAATGTTTACATGTAACGCCTCTTTAATGTTAGGGGAGGGAGGAAGGTCAGGCTGACCGATTTCAAAATGGATACAATCCTCAAACTTTTCAGCCTCTTTGACAATATCCATCACAATAAAAGAACTCATATTTTCACAACGCATTGTATGTCCGTTTTTGCAGTATTATAGCGGGATTTTAAGCGTGATACCCAAACCTTTATCTGGGAGGTTGTAGGCTTTTATCTCACCTTGGTGCAATTCGACAATCTGCTTGACGAGTGAGAGCCCAAGTCCATACCCTTTGATGTTCTTTGAACGTGAAGTATCGGCACGGTAAAAACGCTCGAAAATATGAGGAAGCTTCTCTTCTTCAATGCCACTGCCCTCATCTTCAATGCAAAAGTAGGCATAGTTCTCTTTTTTCTCTAAACTAAGCGTAATGGTTGTGTTTTCAGGTGAGTATTTGATGGCATTTTCAATCAAGTTATTAAAAATGGTTTTGAGCAAAATATCATCACATTTGAGCTGAATAATATCTAAACACGCAATTTCTAAATTAATCTTTTTTTGACTTGCCATCACCATCAATTCATCCAATGAGCGTAAGAAAATATCATCTAAGGCATGAAAGGTAAATTTGTTTTTTAACGACTCTTTTTCGATGTAGGTGAGCATCAAAAGATTTTTAACGATAGATTGGAGTTTGTCCACTTCTTCTAAGCTTGAGGCTAGAATGGAGCGATACTCCTCTTTACTTCTATCCTCTTTTAAAGCAACTTCTATCTCACCTTTCATCGCAGTGAGGGGAGTTTTCAGCTCATGCGACACATCAGAAGAAAATCGTTTAATCTGCTTCAAAGACTGGCGAAGTTTTGCATCAGTTTCGTCACTAAAAATCTGAAGCGCTTTAATAGAACAGACTGTGATAACTAAAGCACAGATAGCCCTAAAAAATTGTACAGGAATACCAAATGTTTGAAAAAACCACTCGGTGTTGATGATGTTTCCAGGAAAATAATTAGTGGGTGCGACCACTAGCCCTGCTAAAACTGCGTAGATAATAAAAGCAACACCAGGGATTTTAAAATAGATTTTTAATTGTTCAACATACTCGATTTTTTTTAACGACTCACCATAGTAGTATAAACCTATACCTAATAAAAATGAGCCAAAAAAGCCATAGGTATAACGGATAGCGACGATGGCTGAGGTCAAAGAAGGGTTTAAAATAACCAATAAAAGCAAAACACTTGTCCCAAGCGCATAAATGATGGGTGCAGAGTAGAGGAGATGTAAAAAATGAAGTTTTGAGCTTTTACTCTTAAAGCTCTCTCGAACAATAAAACGTGAAAATTCAAAAAGAAAGAGATAAGAAACAATGAGCAAAAGAACTTTTATAGGGTTGAGAATGGATTCAAATTCTGGATAAAGATACATGTAAAGAAAAACCCATTCAACAAAAGCATGACACAGAGCAAATGCACCTAAAAGCCAAATTTTTTTAGCAAAAAAGATGGTACTCTCTTTGGTTTTGACAAATAAAACCAATGTGCCTAAGATAAAAAAAGAGAGCCCATAAATAAAAAATATAATCTCTATCACGCTTCTATCTTATACCCTGAGCCACGAATGGTTTTAATTAAAGCTTTCTCACCCTCACCATCAATTTTATGTCTTAGGTGATGGATAAAAACGTTGATGACATTGCTTGAAGATGACTCATTAATTCCCCAAAGCTTTTCTTGAAGCTGTGTATGAGTGACAATATGGTTTTGGTTGAGCAACATGTACACTAAGATATCAAATTCTTTGGTAGTAAGAACTATCGCTTTTCCAGAGCGCGTTACTGTACGTTTAGCAATATTGACTTCGAGTGTATCGAGTCTTAAATATTCATTAAAATTATACGATGAGCGACGAAGCAAAGAGCGTACACGGGCAATCAATTCTGAAAAAACAAAAGGCTTTCCCAAATAATCATCCGCACCGCATCCAAGTCCAGTGACTCTGTCTTCAACGCTGTTTTTTGCCGTAAGCATCAAAATAGGGGTGACAATTTTTTTCTCACGAAGACGTTCGCAGATTTTGATACCATCAAGGCTAGGCAACATCCAGTCTATAATCAATAAATCATAATTGCCTTGTTCACACAAGTATAAACCATCTTCGCCATCATGTGCGGTATCAACAATAAAACCTTCTTCTTGTAAACCCTTTTGTACAAAGGATGCGATCTTTGGATCGTCTTCAACGATGAGTATTTTCATGGGTTGAATGGTAGCAATACTTATTTAAAAAAGATATTAAAAAAAATTAATAAAAAATTAATATTGGCGAAATAAAAAGAGCGCATACTTCTTCCCACACATTTTGAAAAAAAGGAGTTTTAAATGAAGAAATTTTCTTCAATGGTTTTAGCAACAGCTATTCTAGCTGGAACAAGTGCTTTTGCTGCAGGTATTGCAACGCTTGAAAGTGTTAAAGGTACACCATCTATGGATGCAGGTGATGCTGCTTGGAGTAAAGCTAAGTCTATCAGTGTTACAGTAGATCAAATGCCTTATGAGCCAAATCCTCCCTACAAAGGTATTAAAAAATCAAACGTCGCGATTCAATCTTTGTACGATGATAAAAATATCTATTTCAAAGTACAGTACGACGACCCAACGCTCAGTACTGATAGATTACCGTGGGTGAAACAAGCTGATGGTTCATGGAAGCAGATGAAAAACCCAGACCAAGCAAAACAAGAGAATGATTTTTATGAAGATAAGTTTGGATTTTGGTGGAATATCAACACCAAAGGCTTTGATAAAAAAGGGTGTGCGATTGCTTGTCACATCACCAAAGATGGTATGAACAATGGTTTACCTGATGATTCTGCGGGTAGAAAATACACACGAAATGCAGGCGAAACTATTGATATGTGGCATTGGAAAGGTGTAAGAACGGGACTTACATACGATAAAACACACGACCAATTTGTTGATAACAATACCGATGTTAAAGCCAATAAAGGTTGGGGTAGAAAAGATGATGAATCAACAAAAGGTGGCTATAAAAACAATATCAATGAAGCAAAAACAGGACCTGCATTTATGAATAAAGATGCAAAAGACAATGCATCTGGTGCTATTAAAGATGAAAATAAAGTACCGTTTGTAGATACTTTTAAAGCAGGAGATAAAATTCCAGGACCTATCGTAACAGATTTTGATGGCTCAGGTGCTGATATCGCAACAAAAGCAGTGTGGAAAGATGGCAAGTGGACATTGGTCTTTAAGCGTGCCTTAGTAACAACTCATCCAAAATCAGCAGTGCAAGATGTTCAGTTTAATGACCTTAAAAAGCCTTATTTCTTTGGTGTCGCAGTTTTTGACAATGCTCAAATTAACCACATTTACCATGATGGAGCAATTGAGCTTCTCTTTAAGTAGTAAGGAGACAAAGTGTCCATTCAACAACTGAATTTTCAGGCAAAAACAGCGGTATCGCTGTTTTTGCTTTTTGTTATAACAGCAACGATTTCGTCAGTCATCCTTTTAGGATTGGAACTTTCTGGTCAAAAAAGCGGGTTAAATATCCCTACGATTGGACAGATTCAGCACAAATACACTACACCTGCTCTTGTCTCGGCAATGAAGGGGAGTATGTATGAGTATGTGAGTGATGATGCTGATATTGATACGGTGAATAACTGGATTAAAGATGGGGCTAAAAAAGAAGGTAAGCTTTACGATGATGCTTGGAAAATTATCAAGCAAGATTGTACCAATTGTCACAGTAAAACCTCAAAAATGACAAAAGCAATTCCATCAATGCCATTTGAAAATCATGCACAAATCGTACAGCATACGGAAGCTGGGTATTCATGGTCAAAGATGTCTAAACAAGCGCATATTCATATGTTTGGTATTTCAACATTTTTGATTTTAGTCACTTTTATGTTTGCCTATACAACCTATAAAGAAAGTATCCGAAATGTACTTATTATCAGCTCTTTTGGTGGTGCATTTTTAGATATCTTCTCATGGTGGTTTTCAAAGTTCGTACCAGAACTTGTCTATCTCATTTTTGTTATGGGTGGGGTTATGGTTTCATCTATACTGCTAATGAGTGTTTTGATACTAGCAAATATTTGGAAGAAGTAAGAGGGAAACCTCTTATTTCTTTACTTAATGAAAATAAGATGAGGAATGCAAAGGAATAAAAATGATGCCTAGAAGTTTAAGTATGAGAGTTCATTTAATCTTGGTAATAGGTTGGGCATTATTATTAGCCATTATCATTTCAGTTTTAGGGTATATTAAACTCTCAGACACCTCCTATTTACTCAAAGATATGAGCCGCAATGGCTTACATGGGGATAAACTATTATCCGAGATGAATAATGCAATTTGGGAATTGCGTTTTGGGATTGCTAATTATACGCTTTCTTCAAAAGAAGGACGCGTTAAAATTTTAGAAGGACGACCTGCTTTATACACGATTGTCGAAAAAAACATTAAAGAGTATCAAAATTTGAAATTAAGTGATGAGCAAAAAAAGACGCTCGAAGAATTTTCCTCATTTTACACACAGTATAAAAATGGCGCACCAAAATGGTTCTCGTTAATCGATGAAGCTAAAATGGAAGAAGCCGCTGATTATCGCGCAAAAGTGACAAATCTTGCAGGCTCTGAAATGGTAAAACGACTTAAGAAGTTACTTGAACTTCAAGTCAATCATGCGTTTGAGCTTGAAAAAAGCTCTCAAGAAAGTACAGAAATGGCTAAAATGCAGATTATTGTTGTCAGTATTGTGCTTTTGTTTATGACCAGTATCGCTTCGGTTGTTTTTATCAAAACAATGCTCTCTTCATTTGCACTTTTGCAAAAGGGACTTCTCTCGTTTTTCTCTTTTTTAAACAAAGAATCCTCCAAAGCCAATAAAATAAATATTGATGCCAAAGATGAGTTTGGGATGATGGCACAATTGATTAACGAAAATATCGAAAAAATTGAAAAAGAACTTTTACAAGATGCACAAACAGTTGACAATGCCCTTGAAGTAGCACGGCAAGTCAATTTAGGACATCTCAATCAAATCATCGAAAAAGAACCTTATAATCCACAACTCAAAGAACTCAAAGGTGTTTTAAATGAGATGATTTTTGGATTAGGCAGTCATATTAAACAGATACTTGCAATGTTGAGTCAATATACAAAAAATGATTTTCGAGACTCTTTAGACAAAGGCTCCTTACAAGGAGAGATAGCTCTTTTGGTTGAGGGTATTAATGGTTTGGGAAATGAAGTACGTTTGATGTTAGCTCAGTCTTTAAAAGATGGAGAACTTCTTGCCCAAAAATCAGATGATTTAAGTATCAAGATGTCAGAACTCAATCAAACGACAGTACAACAAATGACAAATATTCAAAAAACCTCAGAGAATATTAACTCTGTGCATCAAACGATTACATTGACGATGGAAAAAGCCAATCATATCGCACAACAGTCTAATGATATTAAAGCTATTGTTGATATTATCAACGATATTGCAGACCAAACCAATCTATTAGCACTCAATGCCGCCATAGAAGCCGCGCGTGCAGGGGAACATGGAAGAGGGTTTGCTGTTGTTGCTGATGAGGTGAGAAAATTAGCAGAGCGAACCCAAAAAAGTTTAGGTGAAATTAGTGTAAATATCAATGTATTGACCCAGTCTATCCATGATATCGAAGAGCGAGTCAGCGAACAAACCGAAAAAATTGAAATAGCAACTGCTTCTATTGGAGAAGTTTCTTTATTGACAGATACCGATGTGCAGTTTGTAAAAGATGTTGATTCTATCGCAAAAGAAGTTGAAGCGATGTCCCATCAAATTCTTAAAAAAGCACACTCAAAACGTTTTTAATTCCTTTTATCTTTAGGAGAGTAGATGACTCTCCTGAACTTCTTTTTCTTTTCAAGACTATCAATATTAAAAAAAATTAATGTAGTGTTAATGTTAACGAAATGTAAACAAGCTATATTTTCTTTAAATAAAATTAAGTAGGAGGATTAAGTAAAAAAAGTGGTTTAAATGTGATAAAAATGTTACAGAGGTGGTTTAGAGTCTCTTGGGTAAGGGAGCTCTTTACAGAAAACCTATCAAGCAGAAAAGTCTTGGTAAGACACAACAAGACACTTTGAGGTTTTACATGTAAAGCACATCAACGTGTTTATGTTTATGAGTAAAGGAGTTTGAGTGAAACATATAAACCCAATCGTAGCTATTTTATGCGGGATTGCTTTGGGTTTGTTTTTGTTTTTAGTCCAGCATTCCAGTATGCTTTCCTATCTTTCTAAAGATCCACGTGCATGTATTAACTGCCATGTGATGGATACAGCTTACGCGTCATGGAAACACAGTTCTCACGCTGAGGTGGCCTGTGTGTCATGTCATATGCCACAAGACTCTTTGGTCAAGGCATTGTACGCTAAAGCGGTGGATGGCATGAAACATGCCTATTTTTTTACTTTAGAAGACCGTGAAAATTTCACCATCAGTGAAGATGGCGCCAACAGAGTTCAAAAAAACTGTGTAAGTTGTCATGAAGATGTGATGCGCTTAGGGATGAAAGTCAATGAGCATGAGATGACGGATGGAAAGAAATGTTGGGAATGCCATCGCGGAATACCGCATGGTATGGTACGAGGACAAAGCGCAACACCAATGGGTATTACACTTAAAGAAAGTATGAAAAAGGGGGATAAATGAAAAAGTTAGCTCTTTTTGCAGGAGCAGCTGCACTGGTTGCGATAGGATTTATGGTGTTTATGACCAATTCTATCACGCAAAGAAAAGTTGAAGCGGTGCAATTGCATACCGTTAAGGCAGACATTAAAGAGAATGAGGGAAACAACTGGAAATATAAAGAGGCATTTCCTCATGAATTTCACTCATGGTTAAAAACAAAGGATAACAAACCTGCTAAAACAGATGTATTAGCGGATAATCCAGCTGTTGCGATTATCTTTGGTGATTCAGGTATGAGTAAATCACGTGAGGGAACAACGGGACACTATTATGGACTTATTGGTCTTTATGAACCGCTTCGTGCAGGTCCAAAAGGTGCGAGCAATCCTACCTGTGTGGCATGCCATAGCTCTGATGTGCCTCGTTTGATTGAGCAATATGGAGAAGATGGTTTCTTTGCGGCAACAAAATTCAATATGCTTGAAGAAACCACCAACCCTGTTGGTTGTGCAAACTGCCATGACACCAAAACTATGGGCTTGAAAGTCACATTACCACACGCGATTGATGGTATCAAAGAGATGGGTAAAGACCCTAATAATCTCTCACAAGGCGAACTTCGTAACTTTGTCTGTATTCAATGTCATACAGAGTACTATAGTAAAAAAGTGCTTGTTGATGATAAAAATGTTTCAAAGCTGGTCACTCCGTTGAAATATTTTGAAAATATTGAAAAACTAGAAGAGTTTTATGATAAGAAAGCACAAAAAGACTATACCCATAATCTCAGTAAAACACCAATGCTAAGAGCCCAACACTCAGAAGGTGGTATGGTGATGAACGGTATCCACTATCAACGTGGCGTCTCATGTGCAGATTGTCATATGCCTTATGTTAAAGAAGGTGGTGTTAAATACACAAGTCATGATAGCAAATCTCCTGTAAGCAGAATCGACAAAACATGTCAAAACTGCCATAGAGAGAGCGAGCAAACCTTGATGAACGACATTAACAATCGCAAATCTATCTACCAAGCCAATGTGGCAAGTTTAGAAAAAACACTTGCAGATACACACTTGTTAGTGAAAAAAGCATTGGATGCAGGTGCTAAAGTTGAAGAGTTAACCTCTATCCATGAGCACTTACGCACATCACAATGGCGATGGGACTATGTTGCATCAGCACGTGGTTCATTCTTCCATGCTCCGATTGAGTCAATGAGACTAGTCGCCACAGGACTTGACCATGCACACAAAGCAAAAGAAGAGACTATCTTACTTCTTGCTAAAATGGGTATTACAGACTTAAGCGTTCCTGATTACTCTTCTAAAGAAAAAGCAGCTGCCATTGTAGGCATTAAGCATGCGGATTTAGAGAAGAAACAAGGGACTTATATCAAAGAAAAAGTTCTTCCAGCACTTGACAAAGCTGTCAAAGAAGGAAAACTCGATAAACGTCAGTACGAAGGCTACAAGCCAAGATTTGTTGAATAGTACGATACGTCACAACGACCTATTGCCAAGCGTTTTTTGGCAATAGGTTTTTACATGTAAAAGGATAGGAATGGAGATAATTTTTATCGCACAAGCAGCTTTTCTTGCTTCACTGCTAACATTTTTTTCAGGATTTGGGCTAGGAACGCTTCTTATGCCTGTCATCGCGCTTTTTTTACCACTTCCTATCGCTATTGCTATTACGGCTGTGGTACATTTTGCCAATAATATTTTAAAATTTATCCTGCTTGCTAAAGAGAGTGATTTTTCTATTTTGGTGCGCTTTGGTCTGCCTGCGATGATTTTTGCGATGCTTGGTGCGTGGGTTTTAGAATTTTTGTATACATCTTCTTGGGCTATTTCTTACACTTTCTTAGGCATAGCCTTTCGCATGACGATGCTCAAATGGGTCATAGGAGGTGTGATTTTACTCTTTGTCTTTGTTGAATCACGTCCAACACTGCATCTTCCCTCTTATGCCAAAAAGCTTTGGTTAGGTGGAATGCTCAGTGGATTTTTTGGAGGATTGAGCGGACATCAAGGTGCTTTTAGAACTCTTTTTTTAAGTCACAATAAACTCCCCAAAGAGGTTTTTCTAGCTACTGGTGTGACTATCGCTGTGGTGGTTGATGTCTCAAGGTTGACTCTGTACGCCCAACATTGGGAACTGGTTGTAAGGCAATGGGATATGGTGGTTGTTGCAAGTGGAAGCGCTTTTCTAGGAACACTCATTGGAAAACACTTTTTAAGAAAAATAACCATTGAGCAGATCAATACTGTTGTCACATGGATGTTAAGTGTGGTTGCAGTTTTGATGATTATAGGTCTGCTATAAGGAATACTTCTTGCAAATCATCTCGTAAAAACGAGGTGAACGATGCGCTTTTCTTATGCCACTCCTGAAGCGACGTATCAGTTTGCTAAACGTTATGCGCAGTATAAAGATTTTTATATTCGCCATAACGGACTCATTTTTTCAAAGCTTGGCTTTGGAACCTTTAAAAAAGAGCCTTACAAAGAAGAAAACTACACGTTTGACTACAAAGAGGCACTAAAAACAGCCATACGCGGTGGCATCAATGTCATCGACACTGCTATAAATTACCGCTACCAACAAAGTGAAAAAGAGATAGGTGAAGTCATCTATGAATTGATGGATGCGGGTGAGGTAAAACGTGAAGAACTTATTATCTGCTCCAAGGGTGGGTTTATCCCTCTTGAGTTTCCCTTTCCTGAAAACCCTTACGCTTGGATAGAAGAACATATCCTTGAGAAAAAATTGGCGAGTGCTGAAGAGATAGAACTTGACCAACACTGTATGAGCCCGTTATTTTTAGAAGACTCACTCAATCGTTCGTTGAACAATTTACATGTAGAGTGTTTAGATATCTATTTTTTGCACAACCCTGAAACGCAACTCACCAAGATTGGCTATAAAGCTTTTTTGGAAAAACTCGAAGCCATTTTTACGCTGTTTGAAGAAAAAGTACGCGAAGGTAAAATCAAAGCCTATGGCATAGCGGTATGGAACGCGTTTACGTATGACATCTCTAATCCTGAGTACATTAGCATCGAAGATGTGTACGATGTGGCGTGTCGTGTGGGTGGAGCCAATCATCACTTCAAATACCTCCAACTCCCCTTTAATATCGCCAAAACCAACGCCTACAGTGTGGCAAATCAAAAGATGTCTGATGGAAAGTTTTACACTCCTTTGCACGTTGCGCATAAATTGGGACTGGGTGTGATGAGTAGCTCTTCTTTGTTACAAATGCATCTGTTTCAAAAGCCATTCAAGCCAGAAGTGGGCTATGTGCTCGATAGAGAAATGACACTCAAAAGCGATGTGGATTTAGCATTGCAGTTTGTCCGCTCAACACGAGGCATCATCACATCACTCTTTAGCTCCTCAAAGCCAGAACACGTTACATGTAATCTTTCCATCGCTTCTATCAATGCTATCAAAACGACGCAATACCATCTTTTATACCAACTGGAGAAATGTAATGACCTATGATGTTTTGGTAATTGGTTCTGGTATTGCAGGGCTTATGGCGGCGATTGAAGCCAAAAGTGAGCACAACAGCGTGGCGATACTCACAAAAGGAAATATTTTTAAATCCAACAGTGCAATAGCCAGTGGAGGCATCAACGCGGTATTAGATGAAAAAAACGATGCCGAGATACAAAAGCACATTGATGACACGATGAACAGCTCCAAAGAGCTTGGCGATAAAAAAGCGATTCGTTATTTGTGTGAGCGTGCCCCT
The DNA here is from genome assembly GCA_964441765.1 of uncultured Sulfurospirillum sp. Taxonomy (GTDB): domain Bacteria; phylum Campylobacterota; class Campylobacteria; order Campylobacterales; family Sulfurospirillaceae; genus Sulfurospirillum. The sequence continues at coordinate 24,112 of CAYTVI010000007.1, read as the reverse complement.
TTTATCATTAAAAAATTTGTTGAATTTGGCGTACCCTTTGATAGAAATGAGCAAGGGGTGATTTTACAGAGAAGTTTTGGAGGAGGAAGTTCAAAACGCACCTGTTTTGTAGGCGATAGTACGGGTGCTTCCATCACGCAAGCTTTGATTAAAAAAGCACGCCTTATTGGGGTTGAGTTTTTGGTCAATCATTATGTGATGGACGTTACAAAAATAGAAAACTATGTCAGCGGTGTGGTGTGTTTAAAACGGGTGGATTCAACAGTTGTGGTCTATCCTGCCAAAGCAGTGGTGTTTGCAGGTGGAGGCTATGCTGGGATTTATCGAGGGTTTAGCACCAATGCGCAAGACTGTACGGGAGATATGTTAAGCGTAGCTCTTCGTGCTGGTTTAAGCCTGAAAGATATGGAGTTTGTTCAGTTTCACCCTACAGGATTTGCCAAAACAGCGTACCTTATCTCAGAGGCGGCGCGCGGTGAGGGAGGCTATCTTGTTAACTCAGATGGAGAGCGTTTTGTCAATGAACTAGGTACGCGTGATGTACTTTCTCGGGCTATCTTTGAGCAGATAAGAAAGGGTAAAAAAGTCTATTTAGATATGCGCCATATTCCTAAAAGTATCTTAGAAACCAGAGTACCTACCCTTTACAAAAACGCTTACACACAAGTAGGCATTGATATTGCAAGTGAACTTTTAGAAGTTAAGCCCGTAGCACATTACAGTATGGGAGGCATTTACGCTCCTTTTACATGCAGTGAAATCAAAGGGTTGTTTGTCTGCGGTGAGTGCGCTGCTATCGGGGTGCATGGGGCAAATCGTTTGGGTGGCAATTCACTTTTAGAAGGGGCTGTGTTTGGTGAACTTGCAGGCAAAAAAGCGAAAGAATACGCTTTAAATCGGGAGTTCTTGCCTATTGATTATAGTATCGTGATTAAAGATATGCAGTTGGTTGATAGAATTTTTGAGGGAGAATGTTCTAAAAATTTCAACGCCATGCGAATTTCTGTGGGGAAAATCATGTTTTCTAAAGCAGGAATTTTTCGCAATGAAGCCTCTTTGCAAGAAGCGTTTGACTACATGAAATACCTTCGCCAAGAATCCAACACGCTTCATTGTATAGACAAAAGTAAAAACAACAATGTTGAGCTTATCTCCATCCTAGAGCTTCGCAATGCGTTAGAGCTTAGTGAGGCGATTATCTTAAGTGCGATGCACCGAAAAGAGAGTCGTGGGGCGCACCACCGTGAAGATTTCCCAGAAATCAGCAAAGAAGGCAATCGCCATGTGCTCATACGTGAGCTTCAAAAAGGCTTTTTCAAAGTGGCGTATGAAGAAAATCTCTTCACACGATGGCTCCAAAAAATTTTAACATAAGGATAAAAAATGGCAAAAGTAATGTTGCGCGAAGAAAACGGTGAGATCTGTTTTTATATCGCCAAAAAAGATATGGAAGAGACCATCACAAAAATCGAATTTGAAAGCGATGAAAAATGGGGTGGAGAAGTGGTATTAAGTAATGGTGAAACATGGTGGATACAACCTGCTCCTAAAAAATTGCCTAAGGAAGAGGTGTGTAAAAAACTAAGTGATTAAATTATGTACATTAAATATGAATATTAAATATACATTTTAATGTACAATAGCAAAAATATGACCCAAAGGAGTGCACAATGATTGCTCTTGAGCCAAAGTGTGGAGAGTGTTTAACCACCAAAGAGCTAATGACACTCTACGAAACAGCTATGCTCGTTTCCAATTCGCAAAATCTTGTCAGTTCGCTTGAAAAAGCACTATTGACCCTTAAAAATCGATTGCATCTGGAAAAATGTGTCATTCATACCTTAAGTGATGAGGTGTTGAGCGTTTACGCCTGTATTGATTTTAACAAACATCAAAAAGAGTTAGCCACCTATAAGTTAGGCGAGGGTGCAACAGGCTTTGCAGCCCAAAGCAAAGAGCCTGTGGTGATTGAAAATTTGCATAATGATATTTTATTTTTAAATAAATCGGGCAATCGTGACCAAAATGCTATTTCGTATATTGCCGTTCCTATGCTGGTAGACCAAGAAGTGATTGGGGTTTTGGGAGCAAACATCACGAAAACAACGGCGATGGATTTTGAAAGTACGGTTAGACTTTTAAGCATCCTAAGTTCCATTTTTGCGCAGTCCATTCATTCGCATGAGATGCATTTAAGAGAAAAAGAGCGTTTAAAAGAGCTCAAGCTTTACTACAAAATGGAGTGGGATTCTAAAGTGCATAACTTTGGAGATATCATCGGCGAGAGTCCGAAGATGAAGAGTGTGTTTAAGGTCATCGAGCGTATTGCGGAGAGTAATGTTACGGTTTTAGTGCGAGGTGAGACGGGTACGGGCAAAGAGCTTGTTGCCGCGGCGATTCATAAGCGTTCTAAGCGCAAAGAAGAGCCTTTTGTGAAACTCAACTGTGCGGCGATTACCGATACTTTAATCGAAAGTGAGCTTTTTGGACATGAAAAAGGGGCGTTTACTGATGCGAAAGAGGCACGCAAAGGGCGCTTTGAACTCGCTGATGGTGGAACACTTTTTTTAGATGAGATAGGCGATATCTCGGCTTCTGCGCAAGTCAAACTGTTACGTGTTTTGCAAGAAAGGGAGTTTGAACGCGTGGGAGGAAGTAAAACGATAAAAGTCAATGTCCGCTTAGTTGCCGCCACCAATCGCAATCTTGAAGAGATGGTTAAAAATGGCACGTTTAGGGAAGATTTGTACTACCGACTTAACGTCATACCCATTGATTTACCGCCTTTACGTGAACGAGGCGATGACATCGAACAATTAGTGAATTTCTTTTTGCAAAAGTCGATGAATAACCACAAAAAGCGGGTTGTCATCACCGAAGAAGCGATGGAGATTTTGTCGCAGTACTCATGGCCTGGGAATGTAAGAGAGCTTGAAAATACGATAGAACGCATCGTTTTGATGGGCAGTGAAGAGGGCATTAGCGCGGATGAGATGTTACTTCTGTTACCTGCGTTTAATCAAAAATTGATGTGTCAAAGAAGGATTTATAATGAAGAGGGCTGATATAAACACGCGTATCAAAGAAGGAACGCTGGTTCCTTTTATCGGGATGGGTGTTTTTAAAGAGGTCAAATGCGATGATGGCACACAAATTCCCTATGACAGTGATTCGATGATTTTAAGCCTTAATGGTGGGCGTGCGATGTCTCCACGACTGATGTATGAGTATTCCCGTGCGGCGATGAATTTAGAACAGCGCAAAGGACGAGCCTATATCGAAGCGATGACGAACCATATCTTTACCTCCAAACCTTATCCCATGCCCAAAGTGTATCATTGGTTAAAAACGCTGATGCCGCATTATGTGGTGGATTTGAATTTGGATGATTCACTCTTAAAAGTCTATGAAGAAGTAGATCATTTTTTAGTGACGGGTGTGAGTCGTGTGATGGCGCAGTACGATAGATTTATCGTTTACATGTACCATTCTCATTCAAAAAGCTATACAAGGGTCGATAAAGAGCTTTTAAATCCGATGTTGCCCATTTTATTTAAACCGCTTGGGTGCATTGTGCCTGAGAAAAATTTTATCGTCTCTGACGCGGATTTTGTGGATTGGCTCACAGAGGCGATGGGTGGGTATGCTCTGCCTCCTTTTTTAAAAACCTATAAAAATGACAAATCGTATCTTTTTTTAGGGATTGACTTTGACCGTGATACGTTCCGCATGGTTGCCAATGAAATAACGCTTGGGTTAAAAGATGGCGTGTTGGTGAACGATAAAGAGGGTATGAGTAAAAAAGAAGAGAAGTTTTTAAGCGCACATAAGATTGAGAAAGAGGCGATGAGCTTGAGTGAATTTTTGAGTGACATTTTGTAAAGGGCACTTTGCCCTTTACATGTAAAACATTAAATTAGCGTGACAGGTACTTTGTGTTTATCAAGACCTAGCTTTGCTTTATCGGTTACGCCAAAAGCAAGCAATAAAACTTGAGCGAGAGTAAGAACGCTTACGTTAATATCTCTACCTCCCACTTTCTCACACTCTTTTTGGTAAAAATCAAACATAATAAAGCTACGTGCATCATCAACAAGGATAATATCAGCCGCATTATCGAACATATCAAGCAAGGCTTTTGAGGCACATTGTTTGGCTAAAAGAGGTGATGTTGTGTAGACTTCAAAACCATCGCTCTCATACGAGGAGGCAAAAGAGACTTTTTTGGCTTGAACGACATCTAAGAGTTTTTCACTTATATTCATATCGGTAAATTTACGTGCTTGGCAAAAAGATGTTCCTAAAAAATGCGCAACGTAAAATGCACTAAAAGGGTGTTTAACCAAGCTGGCAAGCTTTTCAAGACCCACTTCTTGCGTAAGAAAATTCTCAAGGCTTAAGACTTCTGTTTCAAAGTTGAGTTCAAGACCGCTTTTAGAGAGTTTTTCAACAACACTTTCGCGTAAGCTAGCATCGTTCAGTAAGGCTTCACGTGTGAGCTGCAAAGAGATAAATGCACTGCTTTCAGCACAGACGATAGAGCCACCTTCTTTGGAAGCAAGAGCAAGGGTGTGTGCGTTATGCTCTACAAATTTAAGCCGATTGAGCGCCATCACTTCAGAGCCAACGTCGGCTTTTGCCCCTTTTAAGCAAGGAACATCAAGCTGTAAAAAGTCAAACAAGGCACGCACAGAAAGAGCAAAAGAGGGTGCTTTTTCACTTTGAATCACTGTATCGTATAAAAAATAACGTTTCATCATCTCTATCCTTACAAAGAATCTATGGTGTGAGAGAGTTTTTCAACCAAGGGATTGATGGTTGGTAACTCTTTTAAAATGAGGTTTTTCAATGCTGAAATTTTTTGTTCCACCTCTTTAGCGCAAGGGTAAATTTTATTGCACAACCTGATATGGTTGAAAGCGCCCGTGTGAGCATCGGCAACGACACTTAAAATCTCTTTTTTTCGTGAGGGGTGTTTTTGAACCATATCGTAAGCAAACGCAAAGAGTGCGTCGCCTTGGTAGCCCTCAACGTACTCAAGAACACTAGAAGCATAGTGGTAGATGATGTACGTTTGAAAAGTAGCTTTATCTTTTGAATCGACATACGGTTCAAGCAAATCAAAGCTCGCATAAAAATCTTCATCGTTGATGATCATATCTTTCGTGACACGTTTGGTGCTCAGAGGCTCTAGTGTCAACTCTTTACCAAAATGCTCGACGATTTCTTCTAAGGTTGCGGTTGTGTAGAGTGCTTTGCCGTTGATTTTCAGTGCTGCACGTTCATCTTTTGGGTAGTCAAAACTCACATCTTGCTCTTTAATGAGGGCAAAAAGATCGTTGATGGTTTTCGCTAAATCTACTTTGATAAAATGTTTTTTGTAGTAGGGAAGAAAATCTGTTGTGGCGTCAAAACGAAAAACGCTGAGGGCAAGTTTACACTCCATGTAAGAGACTCCTTGTAAGATAATGGCTTTTTAATTGGAATAATCATACAATAAAATTATAAAAACTGTATGATATTAAATAGGTAAAAAATGGGCAAAGAATCGTACTTTATAGCACAATTTTCAAGCAAACATATAGGTGATGATGGTGCTGTCCTTGGTGGGTTGGTGTACTCCAAAGACCTTTTTTGTGAAGGGATTCATTTCAAGCGTGAATGGATGAGCTTAGAGCACATTGCTCAAAAAAGTATGCTGGTGAATATCTCCGATGCTCTTGCCATGAACGCAAAACCCCGTCTTGCACTCATTGGGATTGTTATTCCAAAAGAGTTTACATGTAAAGAATTGAGTGCTTTGGCTTTGGGCTTTGAACGTGTTGCAAAAGCATATGGCATTGAAATTATCGGCGGAGATACCACCGCAGGAAAAGCGCTGATGATTTCGGTAACGATTGTCTCTGATGTCACAAAGCCACTTTTGCGAAAAAATGCTAAAGTGGGTGATTTGGTAGCATTTACAGGAGAAATTGGAGATTCGTATCAGGAGTTAACACGGCTTTTACGAGGTGGTCGCGTAGGGTCTCGTTCACGTTTTGTAACACCAAAGCTTAAAAGCTCATTTATGCAAAGTGCTGGAAAGTTCCTTCATTCAGGGATGGATATCTCCGATGGGCTTTCTAAAGACCTCTCTAGGCTTTTAAAAGAGAGTGGGGGGCTTGGCATAAGGTGGTCTAAGTCTTTGCCAAAGAGGATTTTATGCAGTGGCGAAGAGTATGAGATGCTCTTTACTTTTTCGCCGAAAAACAAGGCTAAAGTTCAAAGATTAGCCCAAAAAACACGAACGAAAATTACGCTCATCGGAAAGCTCAAACGTGGGCGTTACCGATGTGTGTGTAAAGAACACCATTTTTAATACATTAACAAAAGGCACGATATGACACGACAATTTTTTTTAACACACTCTCCTATCAACGCGATGTTTACAAAAAACAGTAGCGATTTTGTGGTGAGCGAAATACCCTTGTATCCTTTTAGCGGAGAGGGTGAGCATTTGGTTTTACATGTAAGAAAGAAAGACCTTACCACGTGGGATATGTTGCAATATATCAGTGAAGTTACGGGTTGTAAAGTGCGTGATTTTGGGTATGCGGGACTCAAAGACAAAGAGGGCATGACCACACAATACATCTCTTTGCATAAAAGTTTTGAGCCCAAACTTGCGACTTTTTCGCATGAAAAAATAAAGATTTTAGAAAAAACCTACCATAACAATAAAATCCGCACGGGGCATCTCAAAGGCAATCGCTTTTTTGTGCGTTTGAAAAAAGTAAATCCTATTGATGCAAAAAAGCTTCAAGATGGGCTTAAAAAGATAAACAAAGAGGGTTTTCCTAACTTTTTTGGCTATCAGCGTTTTGGCATTGACGGTGACAATTACCTCAAAGGCAAAGCCATTTTAGAGGGAAGCAGAAAAGAGCGAAATCCGAAGATGAAAGAGTTTTTTATCAACGCGTATCAGAGCCATCTGTTTAATAACTGGCTTTCAAAGCGTATCGAAATGAGCCGTATTATTGAAGATTTTGAGCTTAAAGATGTGATGCGCTTGCTTGAATTTTCCAAAGAAGATGCTCAAGCTTTAAAAAAGCAACCCCAATTTTTTAAACTTTTTCATGGTGATGTATTGCACCATTATCCGGCGGGAAAAGCATTTGTGTGTGAAAATGTTGAAGAGGAGTTGCCACGCTTTTTGGAGCGAGGTATTACTATCGCAGGCTGGCTAGTGGGGGGTAAAAATATCAGAGCAGAGCACGAAGCAGGTGTGATTGAGCAAAAAATGTTTAAAGAAAGTGAGCCATTTTTAGGCAAAATCAATGGAAGCCGCCGCTTTGCGTGGAGCTTTGCGGAGGATGTAGAGGGCATTTATAAAGAAGAAGAGGCGTGGTTTGAGATGCACTTTTCATTACCAAAAGGCTCCTATGCTACCGTCATCATCGAAGAGTTAATAAAAGTTTCGCTATAATCCAAACTTCAAAAGGTGCAGTAGGTGATTGCTTGAGCGTTGTTGCTTAAGAGGAAAGTCCGGGCTGCATGTGAGACACGGTTCCGTCTAACGGACGGCTAGGGTAACCTAAGGGATAGTGCAACAGAGAGTAAACTACCTAAAGCAATTTAGGCAAAGGTGAAACGGCGGGGTAAGAGCCCACCAGTGCTTTGAGTAATCATCGCAGCTATGTAAACCCAACTGGCAGCAAGAAGGGATGGTTTAAGTCTCACACCACAAGAACCCTTTGCTAGAGGCTTATTGTAAAATAAGTCGTAGATAAATAATCACCCACGACAGAACCCGGCTTATCGCTGCACCTTTTGTTTTTACATGTAAAAAGGGATATTTTTGGAAAACTTACTTTTTTTAGCCCAAGTGGTGTTACTGATGGTGTTATCCCCTATTATTTCACGTATTTTTAGACTTCCTACACCGGTGGTTGAAATTCTTTTAGGATCGTATGCTGTCTGGGTTGGTTTTTTACATATTGATAATGATGTCTTTAAAAATCTTGCCAAAATAGGCTTCTTTTATCTGATGTTCTTAGCAGGCTTAGAGATTGATATTCAGAAGTTTTTGATGTACAAAGATAGATTTTTGAAAAAAGCTATTCTCTATTTTGTCTGTTTGTATGGAATATCCTTTGCGCTTTATCTTATTTTTGGACTTTCAGCCGTTTATATTGTTGCTATTCCAATTGTTTCTTTAGGAATGATTATGGCGCTTATCAATCAGCATGGAAAACACCATAAATGGTTAGAACTTTCGCTTATCATTGGTGTGATTGGAGAACTCATTAGTATTGGTGCTTTAGTGGTTTTTGACGGTGCTGTGACACATGGCTTAGGATGGCATTTTGCCAAAAGTATTTTGATTCTTATCGCAGTCTTTGCCTCTTCTTATTTTTTATATCGCTTACTTCAAATTCTCTTTTGGTGGTATCCCAACTTAAAGCGTATCATCATGCCCAATGACGATACCATGCATCAAAGCCTTCGCATCTCTATGGCACTCTTTTTTGTACTCATTGCGACGATGCAATGGCTTGAAATCGATATGGTTTTAGGTGCATTTATCGCAGGTATTTTCATAGCAAACTTTTTCGCACATAAAAAAGAGCTTCCACATCAACTTTCAACCTTTGGTTTTGGCTTTTTAGTACCTCTCTTTTTTATCTTTGTTGGTACAACTTTAGACCTAAATTTAGTCTTTACACAAAGTATTTTAACGCATGCTCTTTGGATAGTTTTGGCGATGGTAGGTGCTAGAATGGTAAGTTCTTTTGTGGCGTATTACAGCTATTTAGGTGTGAAAAGTACGATTCTTTTTAGTTTAGGTGATTCGATGCCACTGACCTTTTTAGTTGCGATTGCTACCATTGCGGTTAAAAATGGAGCCATTGGGCAAGAAGAGTATGCTTCATTTATTGTCGCGGCTTTGATGGAAGGCATTGTTATTATGACTTTAATTCAATTTTTAATGTTTTTATTTCAGAAACTTGATATGAAAAATAAAGAAAAGATTGGTTAAAATTATTTAACATTAATTCCAAAGGAGTAGTCTTGCGGCGCAAACTCAGTCTTTTTGACTACTTTCATATCGTTGCCTTTGTCATGTTTACAACCTTTACCGCCCTTTTTCTCTTCTTTACCCTGAATGACATCAAACTCAAATTTCAAAAAGAAGCTCAACTCATAGAAGAAAAACAGCTTGAAATCAAAAAAAGCGTGCTTGAAAAAGAGGTCAAGCGGTATGTTGATTTTATAGAGTATAAAAAAGAACACGTTTATGCTCAAACACAAGCACTTGTCAAAACACGTGTTTATGAAGCGTATGATGTTGCTCAACATATTTATGCGTTCAATAAAGGAAAGCTCTCCGACGAAGCCATACAAAAAGAGATTATCGAAACTTTACGCATTATGCGCTTTGAACAAGGGCGAGGCTATTACTTTATTACACGTCTTGATGGTGTTGAAATGCTTTTTAGTGACCGACCGGAGATGGAAGGTAAAAACATGCTTCGTATCAAAAACAGTGAAGGTCGGTATGTTGTTAAAGGGATGATAGACTTAGTACATGCTAGCGGTGAAGGCTTTTATGAATACGCATGGAGCAAACCGCATGAACAAGCAGAACACTTTAAAAAAATAGCCTATGTTAAACTTTTTGAACCTTTTGGATGGTTTATAGGTACGGGGCTTTACTTAGATGATATGGAAGCAAAAATCAAAGAAGAGATTATCAACGATACAGATAGACTTTTGTTTGATAAAGAAACTAACAATTATATTTTTGCTGGCACATGGGAAGGACTCTCTCTTACATATCCTGCTGCGGGTAAGAACATGTACAACATACAAGATAGCAATGGAATGTTCATCGTTCAAGAACTCATTGCTCGTGCGCAAAGCGGTGGGGGATTTGTCGAGTACGTGATGCCTCCTTTAAAAGGGGAGCGCCATCTTCGTAAACTTAGCTATGTGGTGGGTATTCCTGATTGGCAGTGGTATGTGGGTGCTGGGGTTTATTTGGATGATATCACGGTGGAAATTGAAAAACTCAATGAAAAAATGGAACAAGAACTTGAAAAGACAACTTTGTCAATTGTAGGATTGGTTCTTGCATTTAGTGTTTTATTAGCGATGTTTTATTTTTACATTAGCGATAAAATCAAGAAAGATTTTAAGGTCTTTACCCATTTCTTTGACTCTTTAGCACATAAAGATGAGATGATAAATCTCAATCATGTGAAATTTAAAGAGTTTGAAGAATTAGCACGCCATGCCAATAAGATGCTTGAGACAAAAATAGAGACAAATATTCATTTAGAGCGGTATAAAAAAATTGTCTCAAGTTCGGATGATTTACTCTCCTTTATTGACCGAAATTATATCTATTTGGCTGTGAGCGAAGGGTATTTGAAATTTTTTGAGAAAGAAAAAGAGGAAATTTTGGGACATAGTATGCCAGAGCTTTTTGGAGAAGAGTATTTTCAAAAAGAGCTCAAATCAGTGAGTGATCGCGTGCTATCAGGTGAGAGTATTGAGCGTGAGTATTGGGTTAAGTCTCCAAGCGGTGAATATCGTTATTTACATACCAAATATTTTCCTCATTTCGAACAAGGATGCCTCAATCCTATTGCCTATATTGTCTCTGCTAGAGATATTACAGAGAAAAAAATCAATGAAGAACGCCTCATCGCTTCTGAAAAAGAGCTTGAGTTTTTAGCGCACAATGACTCTTTAACAGGCTTGCCAAACCGTATTTTATTGCATGAACGTATCAGTCATGCCATTGCAAACAGTACGCGTAGTGGATTGATGGTAGCGTTGTGTTTTATTGATTTGGATAATTTTAAGAAGATTAATGACAGTTTTGGGCACAGCTATGGCGATGAGATTTTGAAACAATTTTCTGAACGTATAGGCGACGTCATTCGTGTGTGCGACACCTTATCGCGTATCGGGGGCGATGAGTTTATTCTTTTGGTGGAAAATGTCAAAGAAGTTGATGAGATTGACCCGATTGTGACTAAAATTCAAACCATCTTTAATGAGCCTTTTTTAGTCAAAGAGCAGAAGTTTTTTCTCTCAGCCAGTATCGGTATTAGCCTTTACCCAGAGCATGGTTTGGAGAGTGAAACACTCATCAAAAACGCAGATGCCGCAATGTACAAAGCCAAAGATGCGGGTAAAAATACCTATGCTTTTTATACTTTAGATATGACGATAGCTTCGTATGAGCGTATCGGGATGGAAAATGCTTTGCGCGAGGCAATCAGTGCAAAACAGTTTTTAGTTTATTATCAGCCTCAAATTGATTTTAAAACCAATACCGTATCGGGACTTGAAGCCTTAGTGCGATGGAATCATCCTTTGGAAGAGATTTTATCGCCAAATCGTTTTATTGCGTTAGCCGAAGAGACTAGACTCATTCTTGAAATAGGTGCATTTGTCTTAGAACAAGCGTGCTTTGACCTTCTTACTTTGCGAAAAGAGGGGCTTTTTGAAGGAACGGTTTCGATTAATATTTCAGGCGTGCAAATCGAATACAGCGATTTTCTCTCAACACTGGAGCGAGCAATAACCATGAGTGGCATTGAGCCTTCTTTGTTAGAGATGGAAGTGACGGAGTCGTTTATTATGAATGACCCTGAGAGGTGGATTGCGCTTTTAAAACAGATGCAAGCTTTGGGTGTGAGTATTGCGATTGATGATTTTGGTACAGGACACTCTTCGTTAAGTTATTTACGAAAACTCCCTATTGATAAACTCAAAGTGGATATGTCTTTTGTCAAAGATATTCCACAAAGAGAAGATGCGTGTGCGATTGTTAATTCTATTATTGATTTAGCGCAAAATATGAAGATAGCGACACTTGCAGAGGGCATTGAAACTAAAGAGCAAGAGCGCTATTTGCAAGAACATGGCTGTGAGCAAGGGCAGGGTTATCTTTACGCCAAGCCTATGAATCTGAAAGATTTGAAAGTCTGGATGATGAATCGACAAAAAGAGTCTTGTAAAAACCCATAAATCGCTGTACAATCCCTTTTATAAAATTCGTGCTAGGAGTGCTGGTATCACCAGCTGAGATAAAGAATACTTGATTCTTTGATCCTTAACCTGATCTGGGTAATGCCAGCGTAGGAAAGCTCAAAACCTCACCTTTCTTCCTCTTATTCTCCTCACTGATTTATTTTACATGTAAAGAGTATAGTATGAAACATTGTTTAACCATAGCAGGCTCTGATAGTTGTGGCGGAGCTGGTATTCAGGCTGATTTAAAAGCCTTTAGTGCCAACGGTGTGTATGGCATGAGTGTTATCACCGCAGTGACCGCTCAAAATACCCAAGGGGTTTTTGATGTCCAAGATATTAACCCAAGTGTTATCGCCCATCAAATCGAAGCGGTAATGGACGATATCCGTGTGGATGCCATTAAAATAGGCATGGTTTCACGTCCTGAGACAATAGAAATAATAGCTTCTACACTTAAAAAATATCCGCTTCCACCTCTAGTCATTGACCCTGTGATGATTTCTAAAAGCGGGTATGATTTGTTGCAACCTGAGGCAAAACGTGCTTTAATTGAGACACTTTTACCCATGGCAACACTCATTACCCCCAATCTTCCAGAAGCAGAAGTGATTGTCGGTTACACCATCGATACGATTGAGCTGATGCAAAAGGCGGCAAAAGATTTACACACACTTGGGTGTCAGTATGTTTTGGTCAAGGGTGGGCATTTAAGTGATGATGCTACCGATGTGCTTTACGATGGAAAAGAGTTTTACCTTTTAAATGCAAAGCGTTTGGTAAGCATCAACACACATGGAACAGGGTGTACACTCTCCTCTGCCATTGCCGCCAATCTTGCAAAAGGGTTACATGTAAAACAAGCAGTGGAAGAGGCAAAAGCGTATATCACCGAAGCGATAGGCTTTGGTTTTCCTTTGGGCAAGGGGGTTGGTCCCGTGCACCATTTTTACAAACTTTATAAAGATGCAGGAGTTGAACAGTGAATGATAGCAAAACGATTTTAGGAGGCTTTGGACTTTTCGCTTTATGGTTTGGAGCTGCGATTTCTATGGCGGAGATTTTTACAGGAGGACTTTTGGCACCTCTTGGGTTTAGTGATGGTGTGAAAGCTATTTTGCTAGGGCATCTCATAGGTGGTGTGATTATGCTACTTGTGGGCGTGATTGGTGCCCAGAGTAAACTACCTGCCATTATGTCAACACGTATCTCGTTTGGAACGTATGGTTCGTATCTTTTTTCATTGTTAAATGTGCTACAGCTTATCGGTTGGACAGCGGTGATGATTATCTCTGGTGGGCGAGCGGCAAATGAACTGGGCATCGCACTTTTTGGATTTGATAGTATCAACTCATGGGCTGTGGTGATAGCACTTTTGATAACTCTTTGGATAGCTTTGGGTAAAAATGGATTTGGAAAACTCAACGTCGTAGCGGTGATGCTACTTCTTTTTTTAACCCTTGTATTGTGTGGAGTCGTTTTCAAAGAGGGGGCTATTTTTTCTAAAATCAACACAGGAGAGATGAGTTTTGGTCTTGCTTTAGAACTTAGTATTATTATGCCTCTTTCATGGCTTCCGTTGGTGTCGGATTACACACGCTTTGCGAAAGAGAAAAAATCAGGTCTTATGGGAACCTTTTTAGGCTATTTTATCGGAAGTTCTTTGATGTATATCGTGGGGCTTTGTATTGCGCTTTATGCTAAAGATGCGAGTGTGGGAACGATGATGTTGGCATTGCACTTAGGATTTGTTGCACTTGGCATCGTTTTACTCTCAACGGTGACAACAACGTTTTTAGATGCGTATTCCGCAGGTGTTACATTAACAAATGTCTTTCCAAAGCTGAGCGAGCGAACAGTGGCATTGGTGATGACCTTGGTCGGATTTGTTGTTGCGGTTTTTACTCCTGTCGAACAGTATGAAAACTTTTTATATGCGATAGGCTCTGTCTTTGGACCACTCTTTGCCATTGTGCTCAGTGATTATTTTATCTTTAAAAAAGAGCAGATTGCCTCAACCCTGGCTTTACATGTAGGAACATCTATTGTTTGGGCGGTAGGTGTCTTTTTGTATTATCAGTTCCAAGTGATGGCATTGCCTCTTGGTACGACACTCCCCACAATGATAGCCACAGCGCTGTTATTTATTGCAACGAAGAGAGGATTTGAGAGATGGACATTATCGCACAAATAAGTAAGCTATTAGAAGAAGTACGCTCCAAGCGCACCTTAATACACCACATCACCAACTATGTCACGGTCAATGATTGTGCCAATGTGGTTTTAGCCATCGGAGCTAATCCTGTTATGGCAGATGACCCAAATGAAGTAGAAGATATGGTGAGTATTTGCAATGCCTTGGTCATCAATATCGGAACGCTCAATGAACGCACGGTTGCTTCAATGATAAAAGCAGGTAAAAGAGCCAATGCGCTTAATATTCCCGTGATACTTGACCCTGTGGGAGTAGGAGCAACACCGTTTCGGTTTCAAAGTGCTAAGAAATTGCTAGAAGAGGTGCATTTTAGCATTGTTCGGGGTAATATGGCGGAGATAAAAGTCATCGCTGGGTTGGAAGCGGAGCGTGCGGGGGTGGACTCATTGGAAGAAGAGGTTGATGGGGTTAATATTGCAAAGACTTTGGCGCAAACCTTAAAAAGTGTTGTTGCGATTACAGGTAAGGTGGATATTATCAGTGATGGTGTTGTTTGCTATGAAATTTCCAACGGTGATATTGCTTTGACACGTTTAACGGGTACTGGGTGCATGAGTAGCTCTTTGGTGGGGAGTTTTGTTGGAGCAAGTGGACAACCTTTGCTAAGCACGCTTGCAGGGATTGCAACAATGGGTATCGCTGGTGAGATGGCAGCAAAAGCATCTCATGGGCTTGGAAGTTTTAAAATAGCTTTGATGGATAGTATCTCTTTACTGAATGTCGAACAATTACGTCAAAATATCAAAATAGAATTATCTAAATAATAAAAATTATTGTTTAATACTTTTTTTATTTTTATTGGAGTAAGATAATCCCATAAAAATAATGAGGAGATAAGCTATGGCAAGAGTTGGAAATTCGATTATTAAAGGGATTGAAGTAGGGGAGATTATCGCAAAGCTTAACCGTGCCTATGCGGATGAATGGTTGGCGTATTATCAGTACTTTATTGAAGGAAAAGTGGTGAAAGGACTGATGAAAGACGCGGTTATCTCAGAGCTCACCCTTCATGCAGCCGATGAGTTGCGCCATGCGACAATGGTAGCAGATAGGATTATTCAACTAGGCGGCACACCTCTTTTGCATCCAAATGAGTGGTTGAAGCAGTCGCACTGTGGCTATGATGCGCCAAGTGATTTTGATGTGGTAAGCATTTTAAAAGATGCCATCAAAGGTGAGCAGTGTGCCATTGCAACCTATTCGGATATCGTTGATATGACACGCAATAAAGACATTGTCACCTACGATATGGTCTCACAAATCTTAGCCGATGAAGTCGAACACGAAGAAGACTTGCAATCTTTGCATGATGATATCGCAGAGTTTATCTCTGAGATAAAAAAGTCGATTCAGTAAAATAAAGGAGCAGGTATGATAGATGTCACCTTAGGACAGTTTATACCTGCTTTCTTACTCACCGTTTTTGCAGGGCTTAGTACAGGAATCGGAGCGCTTTTAGCATTTTTTTCCAAATCAAAAAGCCATACTTTTCTTTCCATCGGTCTTGGTTTTTCAGCGGGTGTGATGGTCTATGTCTCTTTTGTTGAAATTTTAGCAAAATCAAAAAACTCTTTTACCGCTATCTATCAAAACCCTATCTTAGGAGAATCTTTAGCACTACTATGTTTTTTTGGAGGTATCGGTTTAAGTGCATTGATTGACCGTTTTGTGCCTGAAGATGTCAATCCCCATGAACCCAAAAGCGATAAACAGTTGAGTGTTCTAAAAGAGGACAATCAACATTCCCTTCTTAAAAATTCTGCTTTAAAACGAACAGGTATTTTTACAGCACTTGCCATTGGTATCCACAACTTTCCAGAAGGTTTTGCGACATTTGTTGCGGCACTGGACGATATGAGCATTGGTATCACCATCGCCTTAGCGATTGCTATACACAACATCCCTGAGGGTATGGCGGTTTCTTTGCCGATTTACCATGCGACGGGTGAGCGCAAAAGTGCTTTTTGGTATGCGTTTATCTCAGGTTTAGCTGAGCCTATTGGTGCGGTGGTTGGATTTTTTATTCTTTTACCTTTGATGGGAGAATTCACACTTGGTGTTACCTTTGGTTTTGTCGCAGGTATTATGATTTACATCTCCTTTGATGAACTTTTGCCTTCATCTCGCATTTATGGTAACGCTCATACGACTATTTTAGGAATTGCATTGGGGATGATGGTGATGGCTATTAGTCTTGTTGCCTTTAAACTCATATAGAAGCATAAACTCTTTTACATGTAAA
>CAYTVI010000007.1:2122-7528 GCA_964441765.1 uncultured Sulfurospirillum sp. | reverse complement strand
GTTTATAAAATTATCAAGAGGAAGTTATATATGTTTGGGAAAAATAGGGCTTTAGAAGAGACAAATGCACATTTGTATCGTGAAAATGCGTCATTGAAAGACGAGATTGCTCGACTCAAACAAGAGATAGAAAGACTTAGTGAAAAAGAGGCTGATGTTCAAAGAACCTTCAATGAAAATCGCCTAAAAACAGAATTGACCAATTCGATGCTAAGTGGCTGTAAAAAAGGGATTTCTGAGATTCAAAAAGATATTGAGTATAACTTAGAAGCCTCCAAAGAGATTGCCCAAATCAGTGAAGCAACTGTTTCTTCGATTGCAACGCTCAATACGGTTTCTAATGAACTGGTCGATTCCCTCTCACGCATTACCGAATCTTCGAGTGAGTCACGCCAATTGGCTGAAAATTTACATCACAGTGTGGATGAAATTTCGAGCGTGATTAGCTTGATTAAAGATATCTCAGACCAAACCAATCTTTTAGCGCTTAATGCTGCGATTGAAGCTGCGCGCGCGGGTGAGCATGGGCGTGGATTTGCGGTTGTGGCCGATGAAGTGAGAAAGCTTGCTGAGCGTACGCAAAAAGCAACTTCAGAAGTGGAGATGAACATCAACGTGTTAAAGCAAAACGCCAACTCGATGTTTAAACAAAGTGAAGCAATTGAATATGTATCTACTCAATCAAATCAGCATATTGAAAATTTTAAAGAACAATTTAAAGCGCTTCAAGATGCTACTTTAGAGATCAAAACAGATTCTTCAAGTATCACCTATGCTATTTTTGTAGCATTAGCAAAATTAGACCATATGTTTTTCAAAACAAGCGGATATGGCTCCATTTTTGATAAAGAGCATAAAGAACTAAGTGATCACTACAGTTGTCGTTTAGGGAAATGGGTTGCGGGTATTGGTAAAGAAAATTTCCAAAACACCAATGGCTTTAAAGGACTCGAAGAGCCACACAAAGTGGTTCACGAATCGGTCAATAAAGCGATTCATTGTGTCAAAGAAGGTACCTGTACCAACGACATTAATGTCGTTCTTAACTATTTTAAAACAGCTGAAGATGCTTCTGTAAAGCTGTTTGAACTGCTCAATCAAATGCTCAGCGAGAAAAAAAATCATCAATGAAATTTGAATTTTTAGGAACCTCCGATACAGGAGGTATTCCTCTTTTAGGCTGTTACTGCGAGGTATGCGAAGAGGCACGTGCACAAAACACACACAATCGCTCCACATCAGCTTACCTTACACTGGGCGATGGCAGTGTCATTTTGTTTGATGCAGGGTATGATTTTTTAAGTGAGAAATTCAATACCACACCCATTCGTGCTATCTTTCTGACGCATTTTCATGCAGACCATTGTTTAGGACTGATTCGCCTGCGCAAGTCACCAACACCCATCATCTGCTATATTCCTGAAGATACGCAAGGCTTTGGGGATTTGTTTGTGCATAAAGATAGCATCGAGTATAAGGTGCTTAAGCCTTTTGAAAAAGTCTTTATTGAGGGTGTTGAAATCATCGCTGTGCCACTGGAACATTCAAAGCCCACAAACGGATATGTGCTCTTTACATGTAAAAGCTCGGTGGCTTATTTGACCGATTGTGCTTCGATACCAGAAGGCTCACTGGCTTTTTTACGAAGCAAAAGCATCGAGCATCTTTTTATTGATGCGTGTTATACGCCTGAATATGCCTCTAAAAAACATCTCAATTGGGAGAGTGCTGGAGCATATATCGAACAACTAGAAGTAAAAAATGGGTATTTGATTCATGCGAGTTGTAAGACCTTACTTCCTTTACATGTAAAGAAAATAAGGCTTAAATATCCCTACATTACGCAAGGATTTAGTGTCGAGATTTAGTAGTCATCCTCTTCATCTTCTTCAAGAGGTTCTTCTCCATCTTCATCTTCAAAGTAGATATTATCTTCATTGCCATCGTAGTTGTAGTCGCTTTGATAAATCGGGTCAACTTCGTCTTCATCAAAATCATCTTCGTCTTCTAAACTCTCTTCAAACTCTTCGTCATTCATCAAAATATCTTCAACCGTATCAATAAAATCATCGATATCGCCGTTGTAAAGTTTTTCATAACGCAAGGCATCAAGGATAAACTCACTTGAACAGCCACTTTCTATCAATTTTTCTTTTAAATCACTCATCACACACCTCTTGGCTTTTTTGTCATTTTACACTAATTTTGGATGTTTTTCAATTTGCTTTCATACATTTCAAAGAGGGTATCGTGTTCGTTATGAAGTGTTTCAAAACGCTCATATAGCCCTTCTAGCTCTTTTTCATCAACGAGGAGCTCTTTAGAAATGCGCGCAAGTTCACCCACATTACCTTCATTAGAATGCACAATGAGCGCTTCATTTTTAGCTTTTATGTGTTCTTCTAAGCGCATAATGTTCACTTCGCAGGCATCGATGTTTTTTTTCAAAGGGGAAAGCTTTGCACTTCGTTCTTGAATCAGTGCCGTACGCTCTTTTTTTGAAGCGTTATAATCGGTTGCAACAATTTTTTTAGGGGTATTTTCTAACTCTTCTTCCCAACCGATTTTTTCTAAAAACTCATCATATGTACCTTGGAAAAATTCGGCTCGGTCTTTATGAAAAATAATCAGTGTTGTCGCAAGAGAGCGCAGTAACATCTCCGAGTGCGTGACCAAGATGACAGAGCCTTCAAAACGCTTGATGGCGTCACACAAGGCTTCGATGGAGTACATATCAAGGTGGTTGGTTGGCTCATCTAGGAGCAAAAGATTGGCAGGAGTGGCGATGATTTTACCCAGCATCACACGACTTCGTTCACCTCCAGAGAGTACGGAGATCTCTTTTTTCGCACTCTCACCGCTAAACATCATCGCTCCACAAATGCCTCGCACACGGGTAATGCCTAAAAGTGGGTCTACGTCGTAAATTTCATCCATGATGCTTTGTTTGAGATTGAGGCGGTTAATATTGGTTTGTCCAAAATGCGCAAGTGTCGTCTCAGGATGCATTGAAAGTGTGCCTTGTTGTTGTGTAAGCTCTCCTGCGATGGTGTTTAGAAGCGTGGATTTACCTTTGCCATTTTTTCCGATGATGGCTAAACATTGACCTTTGTGAAGGGTGAAGCTTAGGTTTTGGAAAAGAGGTTTGGATGACTCATAGCCAAATGCCAATTCTTTAGCTTCAAGCATGATTTTTGCAGGTGTTTTTTTCATATTGAAATCAAATTCTAGGGTGGATTCGGCTTCTAACTCCTCCATTTCTCCCATCTTCTCTAACTGCTTGGCTTTACTTTGTGCCATCACCGCCTTTGAGGCACGTGCTTTTTGACGGGTGATAAAGTCCTCAAGTTCGGCACGCTTTTTATCTAAATTGGCTTTGGTTTTAAGGTAGCGTTCATCATCTTCGGCAAGCTTGGCGTAAAATTTGTGTGAATTTCCCTGAACCATCATCAAGCTTTTACGATTGAGTCCCATCGTATGCGTGGTAACAGCGTCCATAAAATCACGGTCATGCGTGATAAGGATGACTTCACCTTCAAAACTTTTCAAAAAAGAGGCAAGCCAGCGCATGGAGACGATGTCAAGATAGTTGGTTGGCTCATCCAAAAGCAGCATACTTGGATTGGTGGCAAGGAGTTTGACAAGGTTAATGCGGATTTGATACCCACCTGAAAAACTCAGAGGATCTTTGTCCAAATCTTCATGACTAAAGCCTAAGCCAAAAAGCATCTTTTCGACTTTGTAAGTATCGTACGCTTCATCACCGCTTAAGACCGATGCACACTCTTCTCGTACACTTGGATGAGTAAAATGAATATGTTGCTTGAGTGCACCCAGATAGTAGTTTTTAGGAATCAAAATATCACCCGAATCGTGCTCTTCTTCACCTAAGAGGAGTTTAAAAAGAGTTGATTTGCCTGAGCCATTGCGTCCAACAAAGCCTACTTTATAGCCTTTATTTAATGAAAAAGAGATATTTTCAAATAAAACATGTCCGCCGTACGCTTTGGAAAGATTGGTAATTTGTATCATATAATCCTCGTATCAAAAAGATGGATTATAGTCAAATTAGGCTAAAAACTCGCTCATATAGGTGCGATACAAAAGTGGTACGAGGCTTTTTTGGAGTTTTTCATTGCGTCTGTTTTCAATGGAAACGTGTGTAAAAAATGTTTTCCAGAGTTCCCTCACCTGCGTTTCATTTTGAGAAAGAAGTGGGGTTTCAAAGGAAGCAACTTCTTTGATGTGCATCGATGTTTCATCTTTGATAAACGCTAAAGAGCGTTTGATATCGTGAATGATAAACGCATGGTTTCCAAGACGTTTGCAAAAATGCTCGCCTAAAAAAGGCAAAATATTGAATTTTGTCTCTATCTTGGCATAGAGTGTGCCATCATTAAGCTCTTCAAAGCGTGTAAATCCGTACATTTTATGTGTCAGTCGCAAGAGTTCATTCTGCATGCTTTGGAGTTTAAAAACGGCTGGAATGGTAATATTTTCAAGTGCTTTTTGTTCTTTAAATCCTAAAACGATAAAGGATAAAAGTTCCATCTCAAAAGAGACGCTATCGCATAAAAAGGTGTGAAAAATGCGCTGATAGTTCTCTTTTGAAAATTTTTTTTTAAGAGCAAAATGCACTTTGTGTGCTTTGGTTTCATCGGTAAAAATACGATGCAAAGGCTCAAACAAAAGCTCTTTTGGTTCACTCTTGATAATCGAAGAGGGGTTTAATGCCTCATAATAGACGTCATAAACTAAGGTTAAAAAGCCTTCAAAACTCCCATCGTAAAAGACTTTCATCACAATTCTCCTGTATATATGGACAGGTCTAATAAAGAAGGCTGAATGATGTTATGCCCATGGTTAATCAGAGCGATTTTTAATCTATCTTCATACAAAGGTACCTCTTTTTGGTAACTTTTTCCTGCAACGATAAAGTAGCGTGCCCGTTTGAGAGGAATCTTGAGTTGCTTTAAATCTTCAAATGTGAGGCTTTTAAAGCGTCTAGCTTGAAGGATTTTTTGCGCCCCTCTGATGCCAATACCGGGAATGCGAATAAGGATATGAAGGGGTGCTTTGTTGATATCAATAGGAAAATGCTCCAAATGGCGCAGCGCCCAGTGGGTTTTTGGGTCAAATTGGATGTCTAAATTTGCATTAACGTCCACAATCTCATCGTAGGAAAAACCATAAAAGCGCAACAACCAATCCGCTTGATACAGTCGATGTTCACGTGCAAGAGGAGGTTTTACATGTAAAGGTGAGGGGAGGTGTTTATGCTCATTTACAGGAATGTACGCCGAGTAATAAACCCGTTTGAGCAGGGCTTTTTGATACAAAGATGAAGAGAGTTTGAGGATTTCAAAATCACTCTCACCCGTTGCTCCAATAATCATCTGTGTGCTC
>CAYTVI010000007.1:0-2098 GCA_964441765.1 uncultured Sulfurospirillum sp. | reverse complement strand
ATAGGTTTTTGGTGACGCTCTAAGGTAATATCTCTGGCATGTTTGAGAGGTGAAAGTAAGGTCTCTTTACTTTTTTGAGGGGCTAAGAGAGCCAGACTTTTGGAACTGGGTAGTTCGATGTTGGAGCTGACACGATTGGCTAAAAGTGTGGCTTCGTGAATCAACGTTTTGGAACTTCCTGGGATGAGCTTGACGTGAATGTAGCCATTGAAACGGTACTCATGACGCAAAATACGCAAAGTTTGAAGCAGAAGCTCCATCGTATGGTCTTCGTTTTTGATGATACCCGAACTTAAAAAAAGTCCTTCGATGTAGTTGCGTTTGTAAAAATTGATAGTTAAATCGGCAAGCTCTCTTGGGGTAAATGCAGTACGCCTGATGTCATTGCTCGTACGGTTAATACAATACGCACAATCATAAATACAGATGTTGGAAAGTAAGACTTTAAGAAGCGATACACAACGACCATCACTGGTAAAGGTGTGGCAAATACCGCTTTTGTGCGTGTTGCCTAGCTCTCCCGTTTTGTAGTTGTGCTCGCTTCCTGAGGAAGAACATGAGACGTCAAATTTGGCACTTTCGGCTAATATAGCTATTTTATCTTGTGTAGAAAATTTCATAGTCGTATGCTACAAAATTTTTACATGTAAAGATTAAAATATTGCAAAATGAAATATTAGGGTGCTAAACGGCTAATACTCCATCCATTTTCAGCATCTTTCTCATACGCAAAACGGTCGTGCAATCTATCACGTCCTCCTTGCCAAAATTCAAAACGTCGTGGTTTGACGCGGTATCCACCCCAAAAATCGGGCAAGGGAACAACGCCTTTGGCAAATTTTTGTTTGAGTTCAAAAAATTTCGACTCAAGCAAACTTCGTGAGCTGACGATTTCGCTTTGATTGGAAGCCCAAGCACCTAGTTGTGAGCCACGAGGGCGAGAGAGAAAATAGGTAAGGGATTCGGCGGTACTGACTTTTTCCACTTCACCTTCGATACGCAGTTGTCGTTGTAAATCCAGCCATGCAAAATGCAACGCAACGTGAGGATTTTGGGCGATATCTTTAGCCTTTTGACTTTGATAATTGGAAAAAAAGACAAATCCTTTTTCATCAAAAAGTTTGAGCAATACGGTACGAATAGAAGGACGAGCTGACGCATCAACAGTGGCTAAACTCATGGCATTAGCTTCGATGATATGTGCATCAATCGCATCGTTAAACCATCGTTCAAATTGTTTAAAAGGGTTCGTGTCTAAATCTTCTTTATGCAAAGGATGTTCTGAGTATTCGCGTCTTAGTTCAATGATATTCATAACAAGCCTTTGATAATTTCTTCAAGGCTTTCAGGGCTAGTTGTTGGAGCGAAGCGTTCGATGACTTTTCCTTCTTTATCGACTAAAAATTTTGTAAAATTCCATTTGATGCTCTCTGAGCCTAAAAAACCTGATTTTTCATTTTTAAGATAGGTGTAGAGTGGATGTGCATGTTCGCCATTAACATCGATTTTGGCAAACATCGGAAACGTGACATCGTACGTGAGGGAGCAGAAATTTTTTATCTCTTCTTCATTGCCTGGTTCTTGGTTTGAAAATTGGTTGGATGGGAAGCCAAGAACGACCAATCCCTTATCTTTGTAGGTTTTATAGAGTTTTTCTAAGCCTTCGTATTGGTACGTAAAACCACATTTGCTCGCCACATTGACGATAAGCAGTACTTTACCTTTATAGGGGGCAAGGGTTGTTTTTTCTTTGTCAATGGTTATAAGCTCAAAATCATACAGTGACATTTTATCTCCTCCAAAAAGTCCTAAAAATAGCATACACAAGAGTATGAATGTTTTCATTTGGTATCCTTTTATGAAATTGTAGCACTATTTCGTGTTCATTCATCGTGCTGATATGTCACTTAAAAATATCATTACATGTAAAGGGTAAGATAAAACGGATAAATTTTGTATTATAATTTTTCAAATATTTTCAGGAGTCAAAAATGGATAAGAAAACACTATTTTTAGAGATGATGAATTTTCGTCATGCAACAAAATTATTTACCGATAAAAAAATTCCTAAAGAAGATTTAGAGTTTATTTTAGAAGC
>CAYTVI010000006.1:43089-44534 GCA_964441765.1 uncultured Sulfurospirillum sp. | reverse complement strand
TACAAAGGATTGCGATGCAAATCAGTGCGCGAAATCAGCTGATGGGAAAAGTCGGTGAGATAAAACAAGCTAAAGTCAATGCTGAAATTCATATTGTGCTTAAAAGTGGTGTGATTTTAGTCTCAACCATTACCAATTCTGCGGTAGAAGAGATGGGATTGTGCGCGGGAGATGAAGTGATTGGCATCATCAAAGCTTCGTCGGTTTTAGTGGCAAGTGATGATAACATCGCTACGAGTGCGCGCAATATTCTCAAAGGCATTGTACGTGATATCAAATTTGGAGATGTCAATGCGCAGGTGAGTATAGATGTGGGAGAAGGGGATGTGGTTGTCGCGACGATAACGTCTGAGTCTGTGAAGCGCTTAGGGTTTAATGTCGGCTCATCGGTCTGTGCGATTATCAAATCAAGCAGTATTATCATTGGAAAATAAAAAGGAGTTCTTATGTTGAAAATTTTACTTAGTAGTATGGCTTTGTCGGTCTCGTTGCTTGCGGGTGAGATTAGCGTTGCGGTTGCGGCAAATTTGAGTGATGCGATTGAAGCGCTTAAAGCTGAGTTTGTTAAAACAAATCCTCATACGAAAGTCAATACAGTGTTAGGTGCGAGTGGCAAATTTGCAACGCAAATCAAAGCAGGTGCGCCTTTTGATATTTTCATGAGTGCCGATATGAATTTCCCTGAAACATTGTACGCAGAAAAATGGGCAGTGACCAAACCTGTGGTTTACGCCAGTGGTGCTTTAGCGATGGTGAGCACAAGAGGGGTTGACTTGAGTAAAGGAATGGCGCTTTTAGAGAGTGCTAGCATTGAAAAAATCGCTCTAGCGAACCCGAAAACAGCGCCTTATGGAACCGCGAGTATTGAGGCCTTTAAAAACGCAAAGGTGTATGAAAAAATCGAATCAAAGCTAGTGTATGGCGAGAGCATTTCGCAAGCCTTACAGTTTGCGACAACCGCTGCAGATGTTGGTTTTGTAAACAGTTCTGCCTTTTATGGCGAAAAGATGAAACGTTATGTTGAGGGGGTTCACTGGGTCAATGTCGATGCGAAACTTTACACGCCTATTGCGCAGGGTATCGTGATGCTCAAACAAGCTGAAAATAACGCTGATGCTAAAGCTTTTTACACGTTTATTTTAAGCGCACAAGCAAAAGCTATCTTCAAATCGTATGGATATTTGGTCAATGAATAAGCTACCTGCACGTGTCACATCTATTGAAGGGGAACAAAATCTTCATATTATTAGCTTTGAAGCAGAGGGCTATTGTCTTAAAATGATGGGGCTTGATTTGCCTAAGGGGTTACATGTCAATACAAAAGTAACTCTTGGCATCAAGCCTTTTCATGTGGCGATTGCAAAAAATTTAAGCGGAGAGCTGAGTTATTCAAACCAATTAGCTGCGACGATTGTGGGCATTGAAAATGGTGCATTGCTTACGAG
>CAYTVI010000006.1:42748-43044 GCA_964441765.1 uncultured Sulfurospirillum sp. | reverse complement strand
ACCTGTGCTTCATCAAAACGTATGAATTTGCAAGTTGGCGACGCGGTTGTTTTGCTCATTAAAGCCAGTGAACTCTTTGTGTTAGAGGTGCATGATGCGTGAAATACTCTCTTCTTTGGAATTTGCTCCCTTTTTGCTTTCGTTTAAATTAGCGGGGATTACGACAGTGATTTTATTGAGTGTTTCTCTTTTTATCGCTTGGTATCTTTCTCAAACACGCTCACGCTATAAGCCTTTTATTGAAGCAGTTACGGCATTGCCGATTGTTTTACCGCCTTCTGTGTTGGGTTTTTATG
>CAYTVI010000006.1:0-42728 GCA_964441765.1 uncultured Sulfurospirillum sp. | reverse complement strand
GACACTTTCTCACAACTCTCCTGTTGGCGCATTTTTTGATGAGGTTTTTGGAATAAAATTGGTGTTTAATTTCACAGGGCTGGTGATTGCGAGTTGTTTTTATTCGCTTCCTTTTATGGTGCAACCACTTCAAAGTGGTTTTGAAGCCTTACCTAAAAATATGCTTGAAGCCTCTTATATCGCAGGTAAAAGTAAACTTGTCACACTTTTTAAAGTAGCGCTCCCTAACATTAAACCATCTCTTTTGAGCGCCATTGTGATTACCTTTGCGCACACGGTAGGCGAGTTTGGTGTGGTGTTGATGGTGGGTGGGAGCATTCCTGGACAAACAAAAGTCGCTTCGGTGGCGATTTATGAGATGGTGGAGATTATGGATTATGCTTCTGCGCATATCTACAGTGGCATGATGGTGTGTATGAGCTTTTTGGTACTTTTGGTCGTCTATCTTTTCAATCGTAAACACGCGCACCACTTTGGAGGTGTGGCATGATAGAGATTGCTATCTCCAAAGAGCTTTTGGGCTCTCTTGGGAAAATGGATTTACATGTAAACCTTTGTATTGAAAAAAATAGCTTTGTCGCTTTGAGCGGGCAAAGCGGAAGTGGTAAGACCACCTTACTTCGCATCTTAGCAGGTTTGGAGAGTGCGCAAGGAACCATTCGTGTGGATAATGAACTTTGGTTAAAAGGAAAAGAAGCTTTAGCACCTCAAAAACGAGGCATTGGGTTTGTCTTTCAAGACTATGCACTTTTCCCTAATATGAGCGTTCTTGAAAATCTTTTATTTGTTTGTAACGATAAAGCGTTGGCATGGCATCTTTTGGAGATGACAGAACTGAGTGAATTAGCCACGCGAAAACCCCAAACGCTCTCAGGTGGGCAAAAACAAAGAGTAAGCCTGTGTCGCGCGATGATGAATCGCCCTAAACTACTTTTGATGGATGAACCGCTCTCTGCACTTGATCCGATGATGCGTACAAAGTTACAGCATGAGATTTTAGCACTGCATAAGGAGTTTGGCACGACAACGATTATGGTAAGCCACGACCCTAGTGAGATGTACCGTTTAAGTTCTCGTGTGGTGATACTTTCCCAAGGTAAAATCATCCAAGATGGTGATGCTAAAAGTGTGCTTCTTAAAACGCAAGGCAGTCAAAAGTTCTCCTTTGAGGGTGAATTGCTTGATATCATCAAAGTTGATGTGATTTATATTGCGATTGTCTCCATCGGACAGCAAATCGTCGAAGTGGTTTTAGATGCGAGTGAAGCTTTGGATTTACATGTCGGCGATAGTGTGAGTATTGGAACAAAAGCCTTTGCGCCGATTCTTCAAAAGCATCAAAAAAGACTTTAGTTTATTTTTGTTACAATCATTTTAAAGAATAAAGGCTTGATAATGATGGATATGATACGCGAAGATATTGGGCTTATTGATATGACAACCGTTGGGTTGGAGATAGGGCATCAAAATGCCAAAATCACTTTTTCCACCAAGGAGCCTATTGTTTTATGCGGTGTGGAGTTTGTCGATGATATGTGCAAACGTTTAGGACTTCGTACCCACTGTTTTAAGGTGTGTGGAGATAGCTTAAATGCGGGTGATGTTATTTTAGAAGCGTATGGCAGAGCCGATGCGGTGCATCAAGCGTGGAAGGTGAGTCAAAATATTTTAGAGTTTTTAAGTGGTATTGCGAGTAAAACGCATCGCATGTTAAGCCTTGCACGTGAAGTGAATCCTAAAATAGAACTCTTAACAACCCGTAAAATTTTCCCTCGCACAAAAGAGTTAGCCCTAAAAGCCGTTTATGCGGGAGGAGGGGCGCATCATCGCTTGGGATTGTATGATTCGGTGTTGGTGTTTAAACAGCACCGTGTTTTTTTTGAGAACGATGAAGCCTTTGAAGGACAGTTTGTTAAAATGAAGCAACGGTATTTGGAAAAGAAGATTGTGGTTGAGGTCGATAGTATCGAAGAAGCACATTATTTTGCGGCGCTGGGAGCCGATATTTTACAATGCGAAAAGATGGATTTTGATGCACTTAAGGCGTGTGTGGCTTTAAAACAAACCTTTCCTTCGCTTCTTGTGTCTGCTACAGGAGGTATAGGAGAGCATAATATTGCCTCGTATGCAAAGAGCGGTGTTGACTTTATCGTGACCTCTTCGCCCTATCATGCACGCCCAAGTGATATTAAAGTTGTGATTGAAAGGGTTTGATGCAAACGATTGAGACCATCTTCTCAGCCTCTTTAGAAGAAAAAAAATCGACATTTTTAGCCTATCTTTGTCCTATTATTGCGTTTGATGCGTTACATGTAAAGCTCAAAAACGAGCATCCCAAAGCCGCTCATATCGTTTGGGCAAAGCGTTTTTTGAACGAATACCGCCAAATCGTCGAAAACAACTCCGATGATGGAGAGCCAAAAGGTACTTCAGGACCTCCCGTACTCAATGTCATGCGTGGATTTGAGCTTGTGGAAGTGGGCATTTTAATTGTGCGTTATTTTGGAGGCATCAAGTTGGGCACTGGAGGCTTGGTTCGTGCGTATGGAAGCAGTGCGAAAGAGGTCATAGCTGCGGCAACCCTTACTCCTTTTGTCTTTAAAGAAATCGTTACATGTAAAACAGATTATCCTCTTGTCCCTCGTTTTGAACACTACACGTTACAGCAGAATTTACATGTAAAAAATCGTTTGTTTGAAAATGATGGGGTTGTGTGGGAGTTAGAGATAAGCGAAGAGGAAAAGAGAGCTTTTCTGCTCTTCGCTGGGCATTTTGAAAGAGATGGATTTAAAGTTCTATAGCTTCGACATCAACGACAAGATGGACAGTTTCATCGACGGTTAAGCCACCACCTTCTAAGATTTTGTTCCATGTTAAGCCAAAATCTTTACGGTTGATTTTACCTTCTAGTGTAAAGCCAACGCGTTGCTTTCCTTGAAAATCTTTAATTACCCCATGCACTTTGGCATCAAGAACAATCTCTTTTGTCACGCCATGAATGGTAAGCTTTCCATAGACTTTCCCTTCTTTCATAGAAGTCATCATAAAGTCAATGGTTTTAAACTGCGCCACATCAAAAAAATCAGCACTTCTTAGGTGATCATCACGCTTTGCAATGCCCGTATCAATAGAAGAAGCATCAATCTTAGCGCTTAGTTTGTTGAAGAGTTTTTTATCCACATCAAAATCAATTTCGCCTGCATAAGTGTTGAAATTACCTTTGACATTTGAAATCATCATATGCTTGATAGAAAAGCCAACGTTGGTGTGTGTGTTGTCGATGACGAACTCTTTTGCATGTGCCAAAGAGAAAACAAGGGAGATAAAAAGCAGGGCTTTTGTCAAAAGTTTCATGGTCTATCCTTTAGATGAAATATAAGGAATTATAATACCATGAAACTTACAGCACACGTGTGAGTAAAAAGTAATAATCTGCTTTAAAGCAAATTACATGAGCATGAGCAGTTGATAAACCCCCGCACTACAAATACCTGCGATAATCCCCGCTAGTATATCATCACCCATCACGCCAAGTCCTCCTTTGACGTGGGCATCGATTTTCCCAATCAAAGAGGGTTTCCAAATATCAAAAAGGCGGAAAAAGAAGAAACTAAGCCCAATTTGAATCCATGAAGTAGAACTTAGAACCAGTGCTAGCCACATCCCAACCACTTCATCAATCACGATGCTTTTGTCATCATGTTCGCCACCATTAGCTTCATAGCTATTAATCTCTTTAATGCCTGCTAACGTAAGTAAAACAGCTCCTAGAAAAAGGGTTTCTAGTGAGATAAAACGTACGATGAGTACCCCACACACTAAAGCAAGTAAGGAGCCCATTGTCCCTGGTGCTTTTGGTGAAAGCCCTGTGTAAAAAAAAGTTAAAAAAAGACGTTGCATGCCATTCCTTAGGTTAAAGAAGTTGTTTGGTGTAAACGCATGAGTTCAAGGTAAAAATCTCTCTCATCGTGCGCTTCAATAAGACCGCTGTTCGGGAAAATGGCATCGTAAATTTTACTGATATTTTCAAAACGATTTTTAAAAAGCTCACTCAGTAAGAGTGCGGAGATATCTTTTCGCATAAAAATAGCAGGGGGAAGCATACCCGCTTTTAAAATTTCAAGAAGCGATTCAGCGTGGTATTTGATATGGTGGTGCGAACCGTGTGGGCAGGTGTTGGTGCTGACTAAGGTTTTGCACTCATTGCAGTAAACAAATTCAGCTAAAAGTTCTACTTCTATGTCCAAATCTTCGTATTGATCCAAAATAGATTTCGTCTCATTGTTATCAAAATAAGCACCAATACCGCTATGGTTTTGGCTCAAAATCAATTTGTTACATCCAAAATTGTGTGCGCAAATACTGTCTAACACAGCATTTTTATAACTGCTAAAAAGGTAAGTGTTTTCAAAAGGAACAATCAAAACACGATTTTTTGGCAGATAATTATCGACAAAATACTGCAATGCTTTTAAGCGAAGTTCATAGGAGAGAATATCTTGTTTGTAAGGTTTGAGTAAAAAGATAACGAGTAAATCACACTTTTCAAGGGTGATACGAATGACTCTTTCATGGGCTCTGTGAAATGGTTTAGCATTTATCATCATCGCTGAGACATGCTTTGCGCCTAATTGCTCTTTGGCATTTTTGATACGTTCTTTGACATTTTTGATGTCATTAAACTCTAAAGTGTACTCTCCACATACCGCAACATCACCTAGTCTTTTGAGAAAAGATTGAATATCTGGGTTATTGACATCGTAGGAACCAAACAGTTGTTCGATACGTTTTTTACGGTCAACCTCAAAGACTTCATCGACAATAATCGTCCCTTTGATTTTTCCATCGACCACAAAATCAAGTGGTTCACCTTGGTAGGCGGTGGTTAAAACGTCTTTGTTTTTATCGCCTGAGGGTGCGATGATAAAAGGAAACGGAAAGGGTTTGCCTTTGTAGTATCCTGTCTCATCTACGGCTTTGGCTTCTTGTTTGTTCATCAGTTTATCAACAGGGTGCAAAATACCCTCTTTGGCAAGGGCTAGGGTTGCTAAAAACTCTTTATCGATAAAAAGCTGTCTATTTTTTCTTATTGATTCCATACTTTTTCCTTTTTTCCCATAGACTTTTACGTGAAATGCCCAATTTTTTAGAAAGCTCTGTGTCTGGGAATTTGTTTTGAAAATTGCAAATCACGTATTTAACATAATCATCAATACATAAAATATCGCCTTGGTCTAATATTTTACTATCGGAACTTAACTCAATTTGGGTGATTTCTGAGTCTTCATTTGGGTCTGTACTACAGATAATCGCCCGTTTGCCCTCTATCACATTATAGACTTTTGCTTTTTCGCTCTTTTTGAGGTTTTGCATGTCAATGATATAGATAAGCTCTTCATTCGGGGTGCGTGCAATCTTTTCAAAGACATTGTTGTGTGTCAGAGAAACGAAGGTAAAGGTTTCATTTTGAGCACTTGCGTAGTTAAAAACAAGCGCATCTGCGTGTTTTTGAAAATTGGTTTTTATTAAAATTGGGAACTTTGTTTTTTTATCAATCGCTTCAACATTGGCTGAGGCAAAAAGATTTTTGATGTACTCTTTGTAGGTGATATTCTCTTTTTTCAAGTATTTAAAATCACTCAAATGTTGAAGTTTGCGGATCAGTTCTTCAATCATAAAAGGCTTTTGAATATAATCGCACGCACCAGCCTTAATAGGGTTGGAGACGGTGTCATTACTGATGTAAGAAATCATCAAAATAATAATAGACGCACGATGTTTTTCAATCACAGGGTAAAAGTTTTGCCCTGAGATATTGGTGGAGAGCAGTACGGCATCGTACTTTTCATCTTTTAAAGCATCTTTGATACTGGTGGCAATTTCGC
Source organism: uncultured Sulfurospirillum sp. (assembly GCA_964441765.1). GTDB lineage: Bacteria > Campylobacterota > Campylobacteria > Campylobacterales > Sulfurospirillaceae > Sulfurospirillum. The sequence goes on along the minus strand of CAYTVI010000006.1, from coordinate 36,843 downwards.
ACATATGACCGATTTCCATAAGCTTTGAAGCAATACTTTGAGCGAGGTAAATCTCATTTTCGACAATCAGGATTTTCATACATTCTTCCAATTCGCATATTTTAATGTTGCCGTCGCACTGACTGCGACACCTTCTTTTCGACCAACAAACCCAAGTTTTTCTGTAGTAGTGGCTTTAACATTGACATGGTGAGGTGCCAAGCCTATAAGCTCACTCAAACAAAAGCGTAGCGTGTTTTTTAATGCTCCTAGTTTTGGAAATTCTGCCATAATGGCAATATCGCAATGGACAATTTCAAATCCAACGCGCTCTAAGAACGCGCAAACTTCTTTTAAAAGTGTTTTTGAGTCAATCCCTTTGTATCTCGCATCCGTATCAGGGAAAAGCTCTCCAATATCTCCAGCCCCCGAAGCTCCCAAGAGGGCATCAATAAGGGCATGAATGGCAACATCGCCATCTGAATGAGCTTTAAATCCCACATTTGGGTGTACTTCAACACCACCTAGCATCATGGGTTTTCCCTCTTCAAAGGCATGAACATCAAAGCCATATCCAACAAATGAATCCGTTGAAGGTTTTTCAAGGCAAGGGATAAGGTTCAAATCTTCTTTACATGTAAGCTTTTTAGCATGAGGATTTCCCAACACATACGTTACTTTTCCACCCATCGCACTGATGGCGCTGCTATCATCAGTATAAAGTGTATCAGTTTGAAGGGCTTTTTTTAAAAGTTCTGTGGAAGAGAGTTGAGGGGTTTGAATCAACTTGACATTTTCTCTATCAATGGATGTTGAATCATAAATAACCGTATCGACCACAGGAAGGTAAGGTACTACACAATCACTTGTTTGCATAGGCTCTAAGATGCGTTTGAGCATCGCTTCATCAATACAAGGTCGAGCGATATCACTGACAAGAACATAAGGTGTTTTTACATGTAAAAGCGCATTTTTTAAGGACGCTTGCCTGCTTTCTCCGCCTTCAACAAATGTGATGGTATTGCTAAATTTTTGAATATAGGCTAATTCGTCTGAACTTGACGTAACAATGATTTGCTTAAATGGGTAAAGTGAGGAGAGATTGTGTGTTGCAAAAAGCCATAAAGGTACGTCTCCAATGCGTAACCACTGCTTTTTTGTCTTCTGATGAAACCGTGAGGAACTCCCAGCGCCAAGCATCACCAAGGTTAAATCGGGCAAATTTTGTCCTTTATTTCTGAAGTGTTACAATATTATACATTTTGAAAGCTTTTTTTTATCTTTTTTGTGTTAAATTCCGCCATCAATTAACGAAAGAGGTTTGAAAAATGTTAACCAAAGATGCCATTTTGGCGAAATTAAAAGAGGTCAAGTACCCTGGTTTTGAAAAAGATATCGTAACCTTTGGATTTGTAAAAGATATCGATGTAAAAGAGAGTAATGTCTATGTTGAAACGGAAATTGTTTCTTCGGCTAAAGAGGTTGCTGACGAATTAAAAGCCAATATTGAAAGTGCGATGAAGGTTTTGGGTGCTACACGTATTGATGTTGTGGTCAAACAACCTAAAGCTCCTGTTGAAAAAAGCAACTCTCAATCAGGAAAAAACATGGCACCACACATCAAAAACTTTGTGATGGTGAGCTCTGGAAAAGGTGGGGTTGGAAAAACCACCACAACGGTGAACCTTGCCATAGCCCTTGCAAGTCAAGGCAAAAAAGTAGGACTTTTAGACGCGGATATCTATGGACCAAATGTCCCTCGAATGTTAGGTGTTGTTGACGTTCATCCTGAAATCGTCGGACAAAAAGTAAAACCTATCGTAGCGTATGGTGTTGAGATGATGAGTATGGGCTCTTTGATGGAAAGTGGTCAATCACTCATTTGGAGAGGCTCTATGATTATGAAAGCGATTGAGCAACTCTTGCGTGATATCTTGTGGAGCGATTTGGATGTGCTCTTCATCGATATGCCTCCAGGAACAGGTGATGCGCAATTAACACTTGCTCAAAGTGTGCCTGTAACAGCAGGTATTTGTGTCACCACACCTCAACAAGTCGCCCTTGATGATACGGAAAGAAGTTTAGATATGTTTAAAAAACTTCACATTCCAATAGCGGGTATTATGGAAAATATGAGTGGATTTATCTGCCCTGAGACCAATAAAGAGTATGCGATTTTTGGTAAAGGCACAACACAACCTTTAGCGGAAAAATTTGAAACAATCGTGATTGGTGAAATTCCTATTGAACCAGCGGTGAGAGAAGGAGGCGATGCAGGTAAACCTGTAACATTCTTCCACCCAACAAGCGAAACAGCAAAACGCTACCAAGCGTCTGCTTCTAAATTGTGGGAAACGATTGAAAAAGTCAACGCGGAGGGTGGTGCAAGCAACGAAGCTATCCAACCAACCATGGGTGTCAATGGTAGCCCAAGTGCGTGTTCAAGCAAATAAGCCCTAAGGTTTAGGGAAAATATTTTAGAATTAGATTTTAAATTTAGTAAAAAGGAAGAGTATGGCACTGCGTGTAACAATAGATGAAAATGATTTTAAAGCATTGGTAAACGAAATTGAGTCCCAAGAAGGATATCGAAAGCCGATTGGGTTTGGTATCGCTCGTGTGGATCGTGGGCAACTCAATCCTGAGAAAATTTTACAAGCAACCTTTCCTGTGATTAACTGGAATGAGAATTTTGGAAGTGCCGCTATTTTCATTGGGGCACTTCAAGCAAGTGGGATAGATGTTGATTTTACAAGCAGTGAGTTTGTCTATGATGTGAAAAAGAAATTTGTCAAACATGCAATGAACGCTTTTACGCCTTACCTTAATAGTGCTTTTGGAGAAGCGCATAAAAATGTTCAAGTGATTAAAACGCTTGATTGGATTGCTCAAAATGAAGAGTTTAAGAAAAAGTATCGCATCGTCTTTTTGTTTGAAGATGATAAGCCTTTAAGCCCAGAAGCTGTTTACCTTAAATTGTATGCGCTCTCTACAGGCAAAGCAGCTCTTCGTTCGGTCAATCTTACCGGTGCATTTGGCGTTTTAGAAAACGTTGCATGGTCGTTTGGTCAACCTTTGGAGCTGGATTGGCTGAGAATGCATGAGATTGAGATGAAGCTTTTAGGTGAGTATCCATTGATTGAGTCTGTCGATAAATTCCCACGTTTCTTATCACATATTATTCCTGCAAACAACACCCGTATCTTAGATACCAGTAAAGTACGTATGGGTGCACAATTGCATGCGGGTACGACCATTATGCCAGGGGCTAGCTATGTGAATTTTAATGCAGGAACGACAGGTGCGGTGATGGTTGAAGGACGCATTAGCTCTTCTGTTGTCGTAGGACGAGGCAGTGATGTTGGTGGGGGCGCAAGTATTTTAGGTGTGCTCAGTGGCACCAATGGCAATCCTGTAAGTATTGGCGAAAACACACTCTTAGGTGCAAACTCTGTCACGGGTATTCCCTTAGGTGATGGGTGTATCGTGGATGCGGGTATTGCTATTTTAGAGGGCACTAAAATTGGTGTGAGTGCGACAGAACTTGCAAAAATTGCTGAAGCCAATCCTAAAGCAAAACTCAAAAAAGCAGGTAAAGAAGAGATGGTGTTCTTTAAAGGTTTAGAGCTAGCAGGACTTCATGGTATTCATTTCCGCCAAAACAGTGTTAATGGCATGATTATCGCTACACGCAGTAAACGTGAAATTAAGCTTAACAGCGAATTGCATTAAAAGCTAAAAAAAGACGAAGAGAGCTTAAGCCTCTCTTCCGACGAGTTTATTGTGTCTTTCTGCCCAGAGGGTACTAATGATTTGATACGTTTCATTGGCAACAGCATTATCTTTAAAAAGTTGTTCTTCACAACTCTCGCAAGCTTCCATTTGGATAAACATAGATTTTTCTGATAAATTTAAAAATCCTTCTCGTTTCTGTTCACACTCGGTTTGAGTGCATTTTGGCTGGTGGTTTGGCATAACTATTCTCCTAAATGATGAGAATGAAAGTATAGTGGACAAACGTTGCATTCGTGTTGTATGAAAGATGTCGCATAAAAAGTACAAGTACTAGGAAGTGACGAAATAATAAAGAAGGAAAGCTTTTAAAAAGAGGATTAACGTATCATCGTGATTTTATTGAACTCTTCTGCCCATTTTAATGAGACTTTTTGATAGGTCTCTTGTGCAATGATATTGTCTTTTAAAACCCAATTACCGCAGGTAGAACATTTGTCTGCATAATTTTGAAGATCATCAAAACTCATAGTATCCACTTCCTTTTGTCGTGCTCGGCATTCGGAGAGAGAACATTTTAATTCATTTTCGCTCATGATAAATCCTTTTATGCAAAAGTTGAATTATTGTACTATAATTTTTAGTAATTATACGTTAATGTGAAATAAGACAGTTTCGACCACTCTCTTTGGCTTTATATAGGGCTTCATCAGCAAGCTTTACAATTTCATGAGGTGTTTTATTTTTACGAGAAGTTGCAACACCGATGCTGACACTTAAACGCTCTTTTTTTATAGCTGTCTCTTTTTCTCCTTTTTTGGGAGCTTTGGGTGGGCGGTTTTTATCTCGTATCGCAAAGCCTCGAGCAAAAATCTTTTCACGAATCTCTTCAAGGGCTAAAACGCACTCTTGCTGTTTGTTTGAATGAAATAAAATGGTAAATTCTTCGCCTCCATATCGGTAGACTTTTCCTCTGTTTTTAACTGTTGCCAAAATCGTCGCAACCAATTTCAACACTTCATCGCCCACATCGTGTCCAAATCTATCGTTAAATTTTTTAAAGTGGTCGATATCTACCATCGCGATGGTGTAACGGGAACCTAAGCGCAAAAAGCTCTCTTCCAAAGCTCTTCTGCCAGGCACTCCTGTAAGTGTGTCGATGTATGCCATACGGTATGCGTCATGAATTAAAGCAGCGATGGCGATGAGCGAGGCAATCAGGGAAAAAAGAATAAAGCTATTTTTATCTTGAAGCCAAAGTGTGGGAATCAGTTGCGCTAAGAGCATCCAAAAGGGTGCTTTTTGGGTATTGACCTCAAATAAAAGAGAAACAAAAAAGATAAAAACAAGGGCAATTAGCGAAATAATCACTATAAAATCGGGTGCTTTGAATAAGGCTTTGAGACTTACATGTAATAAATCACTCTCCAACGCTTTTTGCACCTGAGGAGAGAAGTTTTTAAGTAAGAAAAAACTACCGGTTAAAATAGCAAGACCAATACTACTTCTTAAAAGTCCAAATGAGCTAAACAGTCCTCTTTCTTGTAAAGCGTAGAGAAAAAGGTATCCTAGACAAAGCGTTAAGGGTGTAATGTACCAAAACGCAGTACTGGAAAGCTTGGTAAATAAGGTGCTAGGAAAAGCAAGAGAGAGGTTAAAAAAGAGTGGAAATAAAAGCAGAACAAAGAGTTTGCTTTTGTTAAAATAGACACTAAGCCCAAGAGCGATGATAAGAAAAACAAAGGTACTTTGTAGGACAAAATAGTACGCGTAATTTGGAATTAGCCCTGTGGAAAAGATGAGTAGCCCTAACGCAATAGCACCCAAACAGAGTGCGTGAAAGGTGTAGAGAAACTCGTGAAGTCGTTGCATAAAATTCCCTAGTTTTTCTGCGATTATAGCAAATTAAACTCATACTCCCATAAATCTGCCATCAAAGGGCTTTTAAGATGTGTTTTTCCGAGTAATAACTTGACCACTTCGGCACTTTGGATGGACGCGGCAAAGCAGACTGTAAATGAGGGATTGCCAGAGGTTTTCTCAGCACCATCACCGGATGTTCGGTAGAGGTTTTCCAGCGTATCACAGCTTGAAAATTGTGCATAATATCCTGCAATAGCGCCATGAACAAAAGCATTATGGTTTTCTTTCGCCCACCTAGCAACACTGCATTTAAGCTCAGGATTGTCTAGTGCATCGACGATGACGTTAGCCTTTAAGAGTAGGTTTTCATCATTGGGAAGGGATAAAAAGGTGGGCTGAATATTTACATGTAAAGCGGGGTTAATCTCTTGAAGCTTGTGAGCTAAAACTTTAGCTTTGTTTTGCCCTAGCGTTTGAATGGAGGAAAAGTTTTGTCGGTTGAGGTTATGTTCTTCAAAAACATCGCCATCAATAAGTGTTAACGTACCCACTCCAATGCGTGTAAGCATCTCACTGACGAATCCACCTAAGCCTCCACACCCAAGAATTACGACATGCGATTGAAATAAAATGTACTGTTCTTGTGTTGAAATTGTTTTTTGATTGCGTTTATAGCGAAGTGGCAAAACACCCTCTCGAAGCGCTGTTTCCTCAACCTCACGAAAGTTACATGTAAAGCGTTCCATCGCTTCAAAGCTTGCGCTTAAAGGTAAAAATCCCTCTTTTAAATGGGTTTTGATAAAATCGATAAGTTCCATTTGACTTTCTTTGTGTATAATTTTTAAAAGGAGTGACGATGCATATTATACTCAATGCCTTCTCATTTTTACGCGAAAAACTACGAGCCAAAAACATCGCGTATCTTGATGCAAACCTTGAAATCAAAGAGGGGATGAATGTGCATCAACTCGTTGATTTCTTAGGACTTGAATCTTCTGATGTTGAAGCTGTTTTTATCAATCATACGGTACGTCCCAAAGAGACCCTTTTGCAAGAAAATGACAGAGTTGCACTCTTGCCTCCAGGAACTCCTGGGTCATACCGTTTGATTTTAGGGTTAAAAGAGCATTAACCTCCGCCCACTTTTGGGAAGAGGGAGATGATATCTCCTTCTTTTAAAAGATAGCTTTGAGATTCGTGTCGTCCATTGATCATTAAAACGCCTAAGGGCAACTCTTTAGCAACACCGAGCTCATCAATAATTTCTTGAGCACTGATACCTTCTTGATACGCTCTTTCCTCAATCTTAAAGCGTCCTTCTCGGTATTGCGCAAACAGTTTTACCGTCACAAGCATCAAAAATTCCAAAACTCGTCAATTTCTTCATTGGTAAAATCCCAAACGACATCATGCGGTGGGAGTTTTTCATATTTCATAAATTCTGGTATACGATCACTTGCACTGTTAAGTCCCGCTTTGATATTAAAGGCATGTTCTGTTTTGAGAATATTTTTACCCAAATTCATCACATCATCAATGGTTAACGCAATACCAAAACGCGCGTTAATCATATCAATAAGTGCTGGCAAACAAGCAGGATCATCAAGAGCAGGGAAAGCTGTAAAGATACACATACCTGTACTATCAACCGCCGCTGAAGCGATTTGAAGGTTTCTAGCAAGTGCGACTTGACCTTCTTTTTTAAGAGGGTCAACATATCCACCGCTGTTTAAGATATTGGTCGCAACCGCATAACCTGCGGTATGATCCGCTCCCATTGGGGTAGTCACATACGTGATGCCTTGACCTTTGATGGCGCGAGGCTCATATGCAGGGATACTTTGTCCTTTGACCACAGGCACACGAACCAAGCCATAAAGCTTACCAAGGTTAGCCGCACCTGAGCCTAAAATACGTCCTAAGTGTGTGCCCTTTGCCATCTCATTGGCAAGTAAATCATACGCTCTCTCACCATCACCATATTCTAAGATACCCGCATCAACGGCAAGTCCAAGGGTAACACCTGTCTCAATCGCATCCACCCCCATATCATCCATCAACGCATCGATTTTAGCGATTTGGTCTAAATCTTTGATACCTAGATTTGCACCAAAAGCCCAAATCATCTCATATTCAAAGCCTGAAGTGAGGTATTTGCCTTCTTTGTCATTGTAGGTTTGAGAACACTGGATGACACAGCCTGCGTGACAGCCATGCGTGGTATCGCCACCTCTTTGCTTGATATTTTCCGCCATTGTTTCACCCGAGATGTTTTCCGCAAACTCAAAACGTCCGCTTCTAAAGTTTCGTGTCGGCAAGCCACCCGCTTCGTTGATGATATTGACCAAGATATTCGTTCCAAAAGCAGGAAGTCCTTGACCGCTGATAGGATTTTCTTGGAGTGCTTTGGTGAAGATTTTACTGGCTGCTTTAAATTTTTCATTATCAACAATCGTCACTTCTTTATAATCTGCCGCGTCTACGGTGATACATTTGATTTTCTTAGAGCCCATCACCGCACCCAAACCGCCACGTCCGTGACTTCTAAGCTTTCCTTTAGGATCTTTTACAGAAACATTGGCGGTTAGCATTTTCATCTCACCCACACGACCAATACTCATGACCGCTACTTTTTTATCGTATTTGGCAAGCATAGCATCAAGTACGAAGTAATTATCTTTACCCACGAGTTCAGGTACAGGAATAAACTCAACCTTGTTTTTAGTTACATGTAATTGATAAAAGGTGTTTTCATCTGCTGGCAAACCTTCGATAATCAGTGCTTTAACGCCCAATTTTGCAAAAATACCTGCACTGGTTCCTCCGACGTTTGATTCTTTAATACCACCGGTTAATGGGCTTTTTGCACCCAACGAGTTACGTCCTGAATTTGATGCACTTGTTCCTGAAAGAAGTCCTGGTGCAAAAACAAGTTTATTGTTAGGTCCTAAAGGATGACACTCTGGATCAACTTCTTTAGCAACAATCGTCGATGTTAAACCACGACCACCCAGTCCCATCCATTCGGAAGGAACCTCTTCAATTTTAAAACTTAGGTTGGACATATTGACACGGTAAATCAGATCAGCCATGATAACTCCTTTGAATATGGTTGTTTCCAAACATCATATTTAAAGTGTATAGCATGAAAATAGCAAAGTCAAGAAAAAGAGAAAAATAAAAATATGGCTTTTTTGCATATTTTTATTTTACACACTTTGAAGGAAAGTGTCATCATATTTTGTCTCAATAAAATCTCATAGAGAGTAAAAATTATCAATATTTTTAAGATTTTATAAAATATTATTATTAATATATTGGTTTATAGTACAAACACATAAGCTATTTTCACGCTATAGAGTTGATGTATACTTTTCCCAATAAAACAATGTGCGATAATTTAAATAATTTGTTACATAAGCAAAGAGCTATCATAACGAAATCATTTTGTTATGATATATTTCTTAAAGAATTAGAGTAAATTTTTTAATAAAGTAAGCTAAACAAACCATAGAAGGTGGTCTATGTCAAAAGTTCATAAATTTGTGATTACCAACCCTGAGCTTTGCATCGCGTGTAACGCCTGTATGAAAACATGTGTTAAACATGCCTATATGCGTGGAAAACTCTCTAAAAAAAGGCTGGATGTTCTCACCCTAGAAAGCGGTAAAATGCCCAATCAATGCCGTCAATGTGATGATGCTCCGTGCGCCAATGTCTGTCCAACGGGTGCACTTCGTATCAATAATGCTTGTGTGGAACTGTGCGAAGAGATATGTATCGGCTGTAAGTTATGTACGATTGCGTGTCCTTATGGAGCGATTAACATTGATGCAGAGTTTCCTCCCTCCGTGCTCGATGAGGTCGAGAGACACTTGGAGGCAGGGTGTATCAGTGGGCTGAAGAGCATAGCTATCAAATGCGATATGTGCGATGGTATCGAAAGTGGTCCTGCGTGTGTGGGTGTGTGTCCCACAGGAGCATTAGTGTTCATAGACCCCGTATCTGGAGAATGTAAATTTGGTAAGAAAGTCAAAGGAGATATGGCACCTTTTTTAAAGCGCATCGTACCTGAGATGGAGTGCAAAAATATTCCTGAAGCTTTTGTGAAAAAGCCAAAAATAGCATCAGATGAAGCCACAAAAACCAACAGTGAGGAGCTATAATGCACATCATATACACGCTATTCCTCTTAGCGACACTTGCATCTCTTGTTCTGTATCAAAAACCTCGTTTGGCTCAAAAAGTTGGATTTGGGTTAGCCAGTGTGCTATCGCTTTATGCAACACTCTTTTTCTTTTCCAATCTTGGCGAAACATTGATATGGGAATTACCTGGAAATTTTATCAGTGCGCCTATTTTTAGATTAGATTCTCTTGGCATGTTTTTTAGCTTTTTAGTGAGTCTTATTGCTTTTGCAGTTTCACTTTTTAGCTTTGATTATGTGAAATTTTATGAAAGTAAAGCCAATTTAGCTGTTTTTGCGTCACTTTTTAATGCCTTTATTCTCTCCATGCTTTTAGTGATTGCCAGCGACAATGTTTTCTCTTTTATGCTATTGTGGGAAGTGATGACACTGATCTCTGCACTTCTTATTTTAATGAATGATGGTAAAGAGGCTTCTAAAAATGTGATGATTTATTTGGGAATTGCCCAAATTGGAGCTTTTTGTTTAATGATTGCTCTTTTAATTATGGCAAGCTTTGCGGGTAGTTTTGAGTTTAGTCATTTTGCTGGCATGAACATTGGCTTTGGGATGAGCTTAACACTTTTTGTGTTATTGCTTGTCGGACTAGGTTCTAAAGCAGGGATGTTTCCTTTTCATGTATGGCTACCTCTTGCTTACTGCCGATGTCCTTCAAATGCCTCGGCACTCATGAGCGGTGTTATGATCAAAGTAGCTCTCTTTGCGTTTATCAAATTTTCACTCCTTTTACCGCAATTTGCCCAGTTTGGTTATATCTTACTCTTCATGGGAGCACTGAGTTGCGTTTTTGGCATTATTTATGCACTCGCTTCCAACGATTACAAAGCGTCCATTGCCTACAGTTCATGTGAAAATGTGGGCATCATCTTTTTGGGATTGGGTGGGGCATTTTATGGATTAGGAACGCATTCACCTGTGATTGCACTACTAGGTTTTATTGCAGCTTTCTTTCATATATTAAACCATGCCATTTTCAAATCGCTTCTGTTTATGTTAAGTGGTAATGTCTTTATGGCAACCAAAACACGTGATATGGATGTCCTTGGAGGATTGCATAAAAAAATGCCACTGACTTCTATTATCTTTTTTGTGACCGTGCTTTCTATTTGTGCGTTACCCCCTCTGAATGGTTTTGCTAGTGAATGGGTGGTGTATAAAACGATGGTCATGGGGGGTGTTGATGAAGGTGTGGCATCGCGCTTTTTCTTTACGCTGGCTATCATTGCTCTTTCTATTACGGGTGCTATGGCAATTATGGCATTTTCAAAAATGTACGGTTCAATTTTTTTAGGGATAGCCCGTAATACCCAATGCATCGAAGAAGTAAACGAAGCCCCCTTTATAAGATTGTTACCACTGGGATTATTGGTGAGTCTTTGTGTGGGAATAGGTATCTTTATGAATGATGTCGTAGGAATACTTTTAAAAATAGTGCTTACTCTCATACCTCAAACAAGTCAGAATGTTTATGGACTCATCTCTATGCCTCTTATTATTATGATTATGCTTTTGTGTGCCATTATCCCTTTTGTATTCCTTTATCTCTTAAAAGCAAATCATAGCAAGGTTCGTGTTACTGAGCCATGGGCATGTGGCTTTTTGTATAACAAAAATATGCAAATCGGTTCAAACTCTTTTACGGGAGATATCAAAAAAGCACTCAGCTTTATTTTACGATATGAGCAAGAAATGAAGATGGAGGGATACTTTTCAAAAGTAGTCTATACGCAAAAAGCGTATGACCTTTTTTGGGATAAGCTTTATGAACCTGTTATCCGTTGTATCATGGTGGTTTCCGATAAGATAGGTATCTTTCAAAATGGTCGAACAAATCTTTATGCGGGATATATTTTGATGTATCTTTGTTTGGTACTCATTTTTGGGTATTACTATCTATAAAAGGGAGAATTCATGGACTTTTTTTATCTCTTATTACAACTTATTTCGGCAATACTTATCGCACCTCTTTTTGATGGAATTTCCAGAAAACTAAGAGCAAAATTTCAATCTCGCATTGGACCGAGTATCTTTCAAACGTACCTTGATCTTTTTAAACTCCTTAAACGTGGACGTACAAAGTCACATAGCACAAGTTATATCTATCAAATCTCACCGTATGTTCTCTTTGCATGCGCTGCAGCGATGTTTTGTGCGTTACCCATTACGTATGGTACGACGTCGGTTGTCTTATCACCGTTTTCTGATATCTTTGTTTTACTCTATCTAGGGGCTCTTTTTCGATTTATGTTTATTGTCGCAGGTATTGATACGGCGAATCCTTTTGCAGGTGTGAGTGCAAGCAGAGAAGGAACGCTTGGTTTTTATACGGAAGAAGTTGCTGTGATTTGCCTTATCGTCGTGATGATGGGAGCTGGAAGTACCAATTTGGCGTTGATTACGGATTGGGTAAAAGAGGGAAGTTACGGGTATGCCATTCCTTCATTTTCTATTGCAGCTACTGCCTTTTTGTGGGTAATGTATGTTGAAACGGGTCGAAAACCTTATGATTTGGCTGAAGCGGAACAAGAGTTACAAGAGGGCGTTTTAGGTGAATATTGTGGAAAAGACCTTGCTATTATTGATGTAGCATTATTACTGAAACAATTTGCCGTTTTAGGCTTTTTCTTAGTAATTTTTATCCCTTGGAGGTTTGAAAACCCTATTTTATCATTGATTGTTTTTTTGGCTGAAGTGGGCTTTTTATACGTTATGGGTGTTTTTATTGATAATTTTGGACCAAGGTTTACTGTTAATAATGGGATAAAAAGAACGATGCTTTTTGCACTTTCTATTGCATGTACTGCATTAGCACTCTATATTATGGGGATTTAATGATGGGAAATATAATTGATATTATCGCAGTTTTGATGATGGTAACGAGCTTTGCGGTATTTGGGTTAAGACAATACCGTCATAGTATTCAAGCCTACGCTGTGCAAACGCTTTTATTGGTCATGATTTTTTTGGCGTTATACTTTAAATACGGCACACATGAACTCCTTATTTGGGCAATCACAGCGTTTGTGATTAAAGTGCTCTTTGTGCCTTTTTATCTATTGAGGCTGGTTAAAAAATTGGGTGTTGTGATGGAAGATGAACCCGTAGGTGGCTTTTTTATATCACCGGTTGTTGCGCTTAGTTTTTCTCTCGCAGTTGCGATGATGTTTTACAAAGTGTTCATCCATTTTTCACTCTTTCAAGATGTTTTACCCTTGTTTGCAGCGTCGTTTATCTTTATGATGGGTATTTTTGGATTTATTTTGAGAAACTCATTTCTCAAACAAATTCTCTCTTATTGTCTCTTTGAAAATGGTATACACTTAAGCCTAGCACTGATGGCATACAGTTCTCATGAACTTGTAGAGGTTGGTATTTTAACCGATGCAATTTTTGCCGTTGTGATTATGAGTGTTTTAGCGAAGCGATTTTATGCCGCTTATGGAAGTCTTGATACTTCCAAAGCCATCAATTTAAGGGGATAAAATGGATATTTTAGTCTTAATACTCACGGTGCCTTTTGTTTTTGGCGTGATTATGTTTTTTATGCCACTCCAGTTTAAGCTTTTACAAAATCTTCATATTTTTTTAAGCGTAATTGTTTCATCACTCTTACTCAGTGCTGTCGGCAAAGTTGTGAATGAGGAAGCGCTTTCTACATTTCATCATTATATTTTCTTAGATGCTTTGGGAGCTATCTTTTTATCACTTATTGCCATTACGGGCTTACTGGTCAATGTTTATGCGACAACCTATATGAAATGGGAATTGGAAGAGGGACATATAGATTTAAGAGAAGTGAAAAACTACTTTGCGCTAAGCTTCATCTTTACAGGAACAATGAGTTTAAGTGTATTGTGTAACAATATTGCCTTTATGTGGGCAGCGATTGAGGCAACCACATTGGCTTCTGTCTTTCTTGTAGCGGTGAAAAAAGATAAAAAGTCCACAGAAAGTGGTTACAAATATATTGTTTTGTGTAGTATTGGTCTTGCGTTTGCACTGTATGCTACCATATTGCTCTTCTCCGCCGCCAATGGTAAAATCGATGGGGAAGCGATGCTCTACACCGATCTTTTAGCCAATGCTGACCGTATTGATAGCATGGCTTTAAAATTGGTCTTTATCTTTGCTTTAATTGGATTTGGAACTAAAGCAGGACTTGCACCAACACATACATGGCTACCCGATGTTCACGCCGAAGGTCCTGCTCCCACATCGGCATTGCTTTCTGGGGTGCTTTTAAAATGTGCGATGTTAGGACTTATACGCTACTACGCTATTGTTGCCAATGGTGTTGGTTTTGATTTTGTGCAAACCGTGATGATAGTGAGTGCAACATTGACACTATTTATATCTGCATTCTTTCTGATTCGTCAACACAATGTTAAAAGGATGTTTGCGTATCACTCTGTGGCACACATGGGTGTTATTGCTTTTGGTCTAGGTGTTGGTGGAGCCATTGGGCTTTTTGCAGCACTTTTTCACTGCGCTGCACATTCATTTACCAAAGCTTTAGCGTTTTGTTCAACAGGTAATATTGCAAAAATTTATGGCACTAAAGATATGACGAAGATGGGAGGAATGATACGTATTGCTCCACTGACCGCAGTTTTATTTGGTATTGCTATTTGTTCATTGGTTGGTGTGCCTGGATTTGCGATTTTCGTAAGTGAGTTTCTTATTTTTAAGGCGGCAGCGCTTGATGGAAAATATCTTTTGATGGGAATTTTTGCTATTGCCTTAGCCATTATTTTTATAGCAGATTTTTCACACTTCTTTCTTGCCTCTTTTGGTAAAGTAGAAGGAAATGTTGTCTATAACAGTGAAATGAAACTCAGTGAAAATTTACCCTTAATTGCTTTAGCCGTTTTGATTGTAACCTTTGGCGTATGGCAATTTGATTCTTTTACGTTTCTTTTAGACGAGAGCGTAAAAAGTATTATGAAACAATAAATAGGATATGTCATGAAATGCGATACATTTGTAGAAGCTCTGAGACAAAGAGTTAAAGTTTTAGAAGTCACAAGGCAATGCGAAGACCAAGTGACTGCTTTGGTTGAGTTAAATGACCTTCCAGAAGCTGTGCGCTTCTTGTATTATGATATGGGTGGTTATCTCACAACCATGATTCCTAATGATGAAAGAAGTATTAATAAGCACTATGCTCTTTACTACGCACTCTCTATGGAGGGTGGCAAAATGTTTGAAGGCGATGAGATTGCACAAGACGAAAAATGTTTTATCACTATAAAAGTACTTATTTCTCCTGATAGTCTTGTTTTCCCCTCTGTTACGCCATTGGTTCCTGCGTGTGTTTGGTATGAAAGAGAAGCGTATGATATGTTTGGGCTCATTGCTGAGGGCTTGCCTGATAAACGGCGTTTGGTTCTGAGTGACGATTGGCCTGATGGACTTTTCCCACTTCGTAAAGATGCCATGGACTACCGCTATCGTCCTGACATGCGTGAGCATTACATGGAGCCTGAATATGAGTTTTTAAGACCCGAGGGCTCTGGCATTATCGATGTGCCTTTAGGTCCTTTGCATATCACGGCGGATGAGCCTGGACATTTTAGACTTTTTTGTGATGGCGATACGATTATTGATGCTGATTACAGGCTTTTTTACCAACACAGAGGCATGGAAAAACTGGCTGAAAATCGTATGAATTATGATCAGATGGGCTATTTGGCTGAACGTGTGTGTGGCATCTGTGGTTATGCTCACGCGATTGCGTGTATTGAAGCGGCTGAAAAGGCAATTAACTTAGAAGTTCCTGCTCGTGCGCAAGCGATTCGCGTTATTTGTTCAGAAATTGAGCGTTTGCACAGCCATTTGCTCAATATTGGACTTGCCTGTGAAGTAACGGGAAATTACAATGCGTTTATGCACATTTTTAGAATTCGTGAGTACTCAATGAAATTAGCCGAACTGGTTACCGGTGGGCGCAAAACCTATGGTAATGTGGTTATGGGAGGACTTAGACGCGATATCACGGGAGTTGAGATTAAAGAGAGTTTGCGAATACTACAAATCATCGAAACGCAAGTCGATGAAGTGTGGGATGCTGTGATGGATGATAAACGCCAAATGAGTCGCTGGAAAGGTGTAGGCATTTTAGATAAACAAATCGCACGTGATTTTTCACCAGTGGGTCCTAATATCAGAGGAAGTGGTATCAAACGTGATACACGCTACGACCACCCATACGACTTCTTTAAACAACTTGATTTTAAAGTTGCTGTTGTAGAAGGCGGAGATGTCTATGCTAGAGAGATGGTGCGTTATATGGAGCTTAAAAGTTCTGTTTCCATTATCCGTCAATGTTTTGAACTGATGCCTCAAACCCCCATTATTACAGAGCCAAAATTCCATGTTAAGCCTGAGAATTATGCACTGGCATATGTGGAAGCCCCACGAGGGGAAAATGTGCATTGGATTATGCAAGGGAGTGCACAAAAGGTGTTTCGCTGGAGATGTAGGGCGGCTACGTATAACAACTGGCCAAGTCTTCGTTTTCAATTCCGTGGAAACAATCTTGCCGATGCCGCACTCATTGTGTGTAGCTTAGATCCGTGTTATTCGTGTACAGAGCGTGTTACGGTGGTGGATGTGAAAAGTAAAAAAAGCAAAATTTTAACCAATGCCGATTTGAAAAATTTCGCTAGGACACAAAAAAATAGTCCGCTAAAGGATTTAAGATGATGAAACTTCTTGATATCAGTAAAAAATACGGTGAAATTACCCATAAATATCCGTTTGAACCCTATAAGGTTTCAGAAAATTTTCGTGGAAAACCCGCTTATATTTTTGATTTGTGTATTGGTTGTGCCGCGTGTGGTATTGCATGCCCTTCTAATGCGATTACAGTAGTGTTTAATGATGATAAAAGTAAGCTCATTTGGGAGTTTGATTGCGGAAGGTGTATCTTTTGTGGTAGATGCGATGAAGTGTGTCCTACAGGAGCGATAAAGCTCAGTGAAGAGTTTGAGCTAGCTGTTAAATTTGATAAATCAGCGCTCATTCAACGAGGAGAATTGGATGTTCAATATTGTACGACATGCAAAAAGCCTTTTAGTGCGAAAAGACTTGTCAAGTATAGTTTTGAGTGTTTAAGTAAGGCAAACGTGAGTGAAAAAAGGCTTGAAGAGGCAAAAAATTATCTGTGTATGTGTCCTACATGTAAAAAAACGGCTACGGTAGCAGACTTTACCAGTGGCAAAGAGATGGTGATAGAATGAAAACATATGAAATGCCAAGCGAGATTGATCTTGCCAATACCTTAGAGCAAAAACTTGAGCTATTAAAACATATCGGTCGAAGTTTTAGTGTTTACCGAATTGATTGTGGGAGTTGCAATGGCTGTGAAATTGAGATTTTTGCAGCTATTACACCGCTTTGGGACCCTGAGCGCTTTGGATTTAAACTGGTTGCCAATCCTCGCCATGCCGATATTCTTCTGTGCACAGGTCCTGTGACACGTCAGATGTACTATCCGCTTCTTCGTGCCTATGAAGCTACACCCGACCCCAAAATCGTTGTCGCTCTTGGTGCATGTGGGGTAACGGGAGGTATCTTTTATGATGCGTACAGTGTTCTTAGTGGTATCGACAAAATCATCCCTGTTGATGCCTACATTCCAGGTTGTCCTCCGCATCCTGCGAGTATCATCTATGGACTCACAACAGCCCTTGGTGTGATGGAACAAAAACTTCAAAAAGTGAGCTTTGAACACGATGGCGATCTACCGCCTCTTGTAGAAGATTCAGTCCTTGGCAATACCCTTTTTGAAAGAGATTTACTTGTACACGCTAAAAAATTGATGAGTTATGTGTTTGGGCGCAAATTGTTCGATAAGTATCTTCGTGCACTCGTCAGCAGTGGTGATACTAAAGATGCTAAAGCGACGAAAGTTTCTATTACTGAGGCTATGCGTGTCGAAGATGATCCACGTTATGCGGAGTGTATGGGAATTTTGCACAATGAGATTTATACCCAATATGTACTCTGTCAAGACGAAGATAAAATTGATTTGCATAGAGTCAAGTGGGGAGTAAAATAAGTGATAAAAGTGTACAGACTCATCAAACGGCATCTTGATGGTGCAAAATGTAATGATGCCAAACTTGAACAGATTAAAATCTTTTCTACGTGTATCGGGCATGGTGTGGGTACGATTGATTTTAGTGAAAAGGTTTTAGAGATTGAACTCTCTTCGTTTGAAGAGATTTTGAAAAACGGTGATGAATATTTAAGATTTAAGCTGGGTAATTTGAGTAAATATTTTGAGATAGAAATTTTTCCAGAACATGCCGTGCGTCTTTTGCCTCATATGATGGAATGTCCTTTGAAAGAGATACTTGTCAGTTTGAAAGAGGGTTATTTAGTCCTTCGGAAGGATTTTTAGTGAAAAAAGCACTCTTATGCGTTGGCAATGAACTCCGAGGTGACGATGGTGTTGCGATTGCTGTGGGCAGAGTTGTGGAAAAACACATGGCAGATTGGAGAGTTTTTTTTGGTTACGACACCCCTGAAGATGAGTTTGCTGCTTTGCGTGAGTATGCTCCTGATGTGATTGTGGTTGTGGATGCTATGAGTGGTTTTAAAGAAGATAAAATTGAGTTTCTTGACCTTAGTGACGAACGCACCTACATCTACTCCACCCATAACCTTCCTACTCCCATTCTTATCAGTTATTTAAGAGATATTTGTACCAAAACTATTTTCTTGGGTATTTGTGTTTTACTTGAAAATGTTTTGCACTTTAGTGAGGGCTTGAGTGATAGTGCTAAAATATCTGTGACGCGAGCCGTTGATAAGCTCAAAGAGCTTGATGTGTTGCTTCATGAGTGAGGATAGAACGTTAAGAAATGATACATAAAAATGGTATCTTTTTTATACCTAGTTGAGGATTTTTATCAAATAACCAATACCTCGGACATTGATAACAAAATCTTCTTTTAAAATACTTTTTAAACGATTGACTTCGGCACGAATAGTCGCAGCATCAACATCAATATCATCCCATACGTATTCCATAAACATCTCGTAACTACACACAAAGCCTTGGTTACGTGCAAGAAAATCGATGATTTTAAGCTGACGTTTAGAGAGCTTTTGTGGTTCGTGATTAAAAAAGAGTGTCATCGTATCCGCATCAAAACTGTAGCACTTTGAGAGTCGTTTGTGGTGTATATCGATACGCGTTGTTTGTACGATTTTGTTGATGCGAAGGGAGAGCTCTTTGAGATGAAACGGTTTTTTTAAATAATCAAAACAGCCTAATTCAAAAGCTTTTGAGATATCTTCAATATCAATCAGCGTCGAGATAAAAATAATCGGCACAACTTTTTTGATAGCCTGTAATTTCTCTACAATGCTCAAACCATCAATATTGGGCACATTAATATCTAAAATGAGCAGATCGAACGTTGTTTCATAAAGGATACTTAAGCAGACATCGCCATCTCGTACAGAAGTAATATCATGCCCTTCTGAAAAGAGGTATTGAGAGATAGCTTCGTTAAGTAAGATATCATCTTCTAAGAGTAAAATTTTCATGGTGCTTCCAGTGAAAATTGGTAGGAAAAGATAGTTTTTTCTTCATCAGAGTGTAGTTGAATGCCGATATTTTCCTCATCACAGATATTTTTTACAAGGGTAAGTCCTAACCCAAATCCATAGTGTGCGCTATGCTCACGATAATACTCTTCAAAAACTTTTTCAGGTTCTAGTATTTTTCTTGAGTGCGATGCAATAGAAAATATACACACTAAATTCTTTACATGTAAAGTGATGTGAATCGCACTATTTTCATACGTATATTTGATGGCATTGGTGAGATTATTATCGATGATACGTTGCAGTTTTGTCTCATTAAAGAAGATATTTGCATGAGAGACGTTACTTTCAAAGATAAAATGGGATTTGGCCTTAAGGACGACTTGGGCAAAAAAATCAATTCGGCTACGCACATAATCAACCAAATCAATCGTACGTTTTAAAGAGGGGAGATGGTCTTTTTTGACCAAATAGCTTAAATCATCATACAAAGAGAAGATGCTTTTTAATCCCACTTCGATATTTTCCAAATAACGACTTTTCCCAAACTCCATTTCATGCAGTTCAATATTGTTCATAATAACACTCAAAGGGGTATTCATTTCATGAACGCTGTAGCGCAAGAATTGTCTGTGTGAAGCTAAAAGATTTTTTGAGTAAGCAATTTGTTCTTCAAGTTTTTTAGATTGCTCTTCATAATCTTGGTTGCTTTGCTGAACCAGATTACTCAAAGATTGAATCGTTTTTGCGTACGATGTTTCATCCATAAGGGTATCATGTGCTGTTGGAGTAGGTATCTCTTTTTCAAGAAGCGTTGTTTTTTCGCTCAGTGCAACAACACTTAAGGTTTGATTGAGCAACTCATTGTGGTCATTTTCATGGTAAAATTCTGAATAGGTAAAAAATCCAACACTAGGTGCTAGTTTCGAAAAAGGCGCAATTTCAAGATGAATAAGATCAGGAATGTAGCGTCTTCGAGCCATACAAGAGTAGATAAAAAAAGTTTGGACATCTTTTGTATTGAGTCGATTCATTGCTTTGGTGGGATCTGTGAGCAATGATTTTGCATCGCCAAAGCCAATTCTAACTTTATCTCCTTTTTGAAAATTTCCACTGCAATGGACACTGCCATCATCATTTTTACTGATGACAGCACGGGCTCGTGCAATGCCGTTTTTTTCAATAATCAACGGAAATTCGGTAGGTGAAATTTGACTTCCCAAGTATTTTTCATAAAATTTAACAGGCGTCATATCATCAATTTGATAGATTCGATTTCCATTGGCTTTTTCAATTGTATGTTCAAGTCCAATCGTTTTCCAATCAAATTTAAAATCCGTTGAAACATCTAAACACTTTGAATTTAAAGAGACACCAACAACTCCTTGTTCCAAAAGCGTGGTTTGAGCTGAGATAAACGTTTGTAAAAAGTTTCCATTATCGCCCGCCATGCCACCACAAATGGGAATGGAAGGATTGTATGATTCGATACCTTTGAGAAATTCTTCTGCATTGATAGACGTTCCATCCGAATAAAGAATCAAAAGCTTTGTCTGAGGTGTGATGAGGCTAGAAGCCAGATTTTGACCACAGGTAAATGCGCTGGTATGATTTTCAAAGGCTATTTTTAAAAAAGTCTCTTCAAAGAGTGTGATGGAGATAATAGTCTGATGGGTGCTGACGGATGCATTGTTGATTTCGCCATCTGTGGTTGTTCCGATGCAAATAGCATGCGGTAAAGATGAAAAAATAGTTTTAATGGCTTCTTCTAATACCTCTTTACCTTGTCCGCAAAAAATCTGTACTAGAATATTTTTTTCATCTTTAAAGCGCTCAAAGTCATATGTAACAGCAGGTAAAAATGTGTAGGTATATGTTTTCATAAAGCCTAAATCTATTTTTAATACGAGTATACTCAAAGATTAAATAAAAGAATATAAGGAGAAAAGAAAAAAAGATATGCTTTTTTGGCATATCTTTTTTTACACACTTTTAGAAAACGAGAAGAGAAGTGGCTGTTTAAACAGCCACCTTTTGTTTTTCAGAATAGAGTTCAATCCAACGTAAGATAATCGCAGAATAGTAAGGAATGCTTTGGATAAGAAGCGTAAAAGCAAAGACATAAATCTCAGTAATGCGTGTAAAGTTAGTAAAATAAAGTGCAAAGAAAGCGATGGTAAGAAGCGTTGCCAAGATAATCTCATGTTTGATTGGGCTACCCTTTTTGCCTTTTTTAGTATTGCCACCTTTTTCGGTACGTTTAAACGGTAAACCATCTTTCACAAAACCATCATAGACGGCTTTGAAAATAACCAACTGCAAGCTCATTGAAGCAATCGCACTTAAAATTGTCTCTTTGATGCTCATCTTCACACGCGTATGGTATAAGATAAACGCATGCAAAATATTGACCAAAAATGCCACGACAATCGGCAGTGTCAGAGGCAATGTCGGAATGGTCACGCCCACAAAGATGATAAAAGGAACCCAAAAAATATTTAAAAATGCGGTCAAAGCACCAAAGGCATCCGAGAGCCAGAAAAACCAGCCTGCCACAAAGTGGTATTTTTGATACGGGGTCAATGTTTTGGATGAAGGCATAAAATGCGACCAGTGGCGTTTTAAAATCTGAATAGCTCCATATGCCCAACGGTGGCGTTGTGTACGGAAGGCTTCAACGGTATCTGGGAGTAAGCCCCAACCATAACGTCGATTGGTGTAGTGTGCAGTGTAGCCTGCCTCAAATAAGCGAAGCCCAAGTTCAGAATCTTCAACAATCGTATACGTTGTCCAATCGCCTACTTCATGCATCGCTGATAAACGTGCCATGAGCATCGTGCCATGTGCGACAATAGCGTTTTCCTCATTACGCTCAACCATCCCGATATCAAAAAAGCCAGCATATTCTGCGTTCATTGCTTTTTTAATCAACGATTCTTGCCCGTCACGGTGGTCTTGAGGTGCTTGAACGAGTGCGACTTTTGGGTCGTCAAAGACGGGCACTAAATCAACGAGCCAATTTTCACTAACCATATAATCAGCATCAATGACTGCTAAAATTTCTGCTTTTTCATTGGTGTATTTAAGCGCTTCATTTAAAGCGCCTGCTTTAAAACCTTTACATGTAATATTGAGGAATACAAATTTTTCACCCAATTTTTGACAATGTTCTTCAATCGGTTTCCAATAAAACTCTTCAGGCGTATTGTTGATAACCACTAAAACTTCATAGTTGGTGTATTTCATACGCGCTAATGAGTCAAGCGTTTCTATCAAAACATGCGGTTGCTCTTTGTAAGCAGGCACATGGATGGAGACAAAGGGAACTCTGTCTGATTTGAGGTTTAAAGGCACTAAACGCTCTGGGGCAATCCCTAGTGTACATTTAAACAATTCATTGATTTTAGCTAAGGTGATAATCACCAATGGAATCATGAGAATAATACCCATCGTCCACATAATCCACATACCAAAGTTGAGGTAATAGATAAACGGATAGGTTGCCGCCATAGCGATACCAAAACCCATGGCTTGTGCGGCGGCGGCGTAGGTGAAGGCGTGTGCAAAATTGACGCGTTGATTTCTTAGACCATAGAATGTGAGCAAAATACCAAAAAAGATAGAGCCAGCCATCTGGTAGCGCCAGAGTGGGTTGATGATAGTCTGTTCTTCAAAGCTAAATTTTGGCATTTTGTTGATATCAAACATGCCCCAGTATGGTCCGACACTTCCCTCGTGTACACCTTTCCATGGCTGGTCAAAGGCTTCAACGATGTTGTAGCTCCATTTTTCTTCTTTAACCAGTTCTAAAAAGCCTGTGATGGCTCCGATTTGGTTGGTGAGGGTTGCTTCCGCTTTTTCATTGTTGTAGCCACTGCTTGGCCAACCAAACTCCCCGATGGTAATAGGTTTTTTAGGGTACATCGCACGAATGGCATCGTACTTTTCTTTGGTGAAAGCCAGTGTGTTTTGAATAGGAATTTTTTCCCAATACGGAAGAATATGCACGTTAATAAAATCAACGTGTTTGGCAAGTTCTTTATTGGTCAACCAAACGTGCTGTACTTCCGCTGTTGTGACAGGAATACGCGTTCGTTTTGAAACTCTGTCGATGTATTCGATGAGCTCTTCAGAGGTTAAATCGGCCCGTAAAAGAACCTCGTTCCCGACAATAATAGAAGAAATTTTCGGACTATAATATTTCAATGCTTCAAACAACGCTTCGACTTCGTTTTCATTAGCACCTTTATCGGTCGAAAGCCATAAGCCAACATCCACTTTCAGCTTTGTTTCGCCTAAGTTTGCCAAAACAACTTTAGCATCATCCATCGCATACGTTCGCACTTTTCGAGCAATTTTGGCGATGGTTTGCATGTCTTGTGCTATCTCTTCATTGCTTTTAAGCGCTTTTTCAAATCCCTTAAACGGGGTGTAGGAAACAGATTCGAGTTTGTCACTGATTTGCGGAGGAATGATGACTTTATCGCCGCCTTTTGTCCAAATAAAGCCTTGCCCAAGGGAAGTGAGAATGATGGCTAAGAAGATAAATTTAAAGTATTTCAACCGTATGCTCCATGAAAAATTGCGTGATTTTACAATAAATTGGTTTAACATTTACATGTAAAGGGAATTGAGGGCACCCTTATGTTATAATTCGCGAAAATTTAAGGTAAAAGAGAATCAATGGTTGAAGTTAATAATATCACGATGCGTTTCGCGCATCAGCTTTTGTTTGAGAATATTAATTTAAAATTGGACAAAGGTAAACGTTACGGTCTTATTGGTGCAAATGGTGCAGGAAAGACCACTTTTTTAAAAATTTTGTCACGGGAGATTGAACCAACGAGTGGTAATATCTCGGTTGAAAATGGTTTGCGTGTGGGTGTTTTGAGTCAAAACCAATATGCCTATGAAAATTTTACACTTAAAGATGCGGTTATGATTGGTAACAAGCGTCTTTATGATGCGATTAAAGAAAAAGAGCATTTGTATGCGACAGGTGATTTTTCAGATGATAAAGTCAATGACCGCTTGGCTGAATTAGAGATTATCTGTGCGGAAGAAGATCCGACCTATGAAGTCGATGTAACGATTGAAAAGATTTTAGCCTCTTTAGGGTTTCCTGTATCGATGCAAGAGAGTTTGATGAGTGAACTTACAGGTGGCGATAAGTTTAAAATTTTGCTGGCACAAGTCCTTTACCCAAAACCAGATGTTCTCTTTTTAGATGAGCCTACCAACAACTTAGACCTTGAAGCAATCTCTTGGTTAGAAGAGCAGTTGATTCGCCATGAGGGAACGATGGTGGTTATCTCTCACGATAGACACTTTTTAAATGCAGTTGTCACCAATATCTTAGATGTGGATTTCAAAAAAATTCGTGAGTTTACGGGCAATTACGACGAGTGGTATCTAGCGGCAAATTTAATTGCGAAACAGCAAGAGATGGAGAGAGATAAAAAACTTAAAGAAAAAGAAGAACTTGAAGCCTTCGTTAGACGTTTTTCTGCCAATGCTTCAAAAGCAAAACAAGCAACATCACGCCAAAAGCGTCTTGAAAAACTTGATATTGCTGATATTCAAACCTCTTCAAGACGTGACCCAAGCATTGTTTTTCGTATGGGACGCGATATCGGCAATGAAGTTTTAGAAGTGGAAGGAATTAACAAAAGCTATGGTGACAATAATGTGCTTCAAAACGTTAGTTTCAAGATGGAAAAAGGTGAAAAAATAGCACTTATTGGACATAATGGTGTGGGTAAAACGACCTTATGTAATATTTTAATGGAAGAACTCAAAGCCGATAGTGGCGTTGTAAAGTGGGGTGCAACCATTGTGCCTAGCTATTTTCCTCAAAACACGACCGATGTGATTACTGGGGAGATGCAACTTTTTGAATGGCTTCAGCAGTACGATGAGAAGAAAGATTTGGATGAAATTCGTAAATGTCTTGGGCGTATGCTGTTTTCTGGAGAAGAGCAGAAAAAGAGTGTGAGTAAACTCAGCGGTGGTGAAAAGCACCGTATGATGCTCTCTCGTATGATGCTTCAAAAAGGAAACTTTTTAGTGCTCGATGAACCCGATAACCACTTGGATTTGGAAGCGATTATTGCATTAGGTGAGGGACTTTTCAAATTTCAAGGCAATGTGATTTGTGTGACACATGACCGTGAACTCATTGATGCGTTTGCAAATCGTATTATTGAAATTCAAAGTGATGGAACGTATATCGACTTTAAGGGCGATTATGAAACTTTCAGAGAGACATATGGCAGGTAAACAAGCCCCTTTTTCTCTAGGTACCTCACTGGATAATGATACTTCTTGGCATTTGGAGCAGGCAAAATCTGCTTCCAAGCCACAAGAGATAAAACTTCCTGCAAAGCATCTTTTGGTGTTGAAAATGGAAAAGAGATTAGGGAAACCTGTGAGCCTTGTGGGACCTTTTTTCCTCCTTGAAGATGTAATGAATGCATTGTGCTCAAAAATCAAAAAAAAGCTTGGTAGTGGCGGTACATGTAAAGAAGAGTGGATGGAGTTTCAAGGTGAGTGCCGAGAAAGATTGCGTTTGCTTTTAGAGTTAGAAGGATTTCGATTTAAAGGCTAGGCTATGACACTTATTCTTAATTCGCTTTTACCCATTTGTATCTTAATTTCAGTCGGGTATGCATTTAAGTACCTCAAGTTTCCTTCTACAGACTTTTGGCCGATGGCGGATAAATTTACCTATTATGTTTTGATGCCTTCTTTACTCATCTATAAACTTTCTATTGCTAAAATTGACTTGTCGCATACAGTGAGCCTTGTTGCAACGACCCTTAGCAGTATATTTCTGGTTTTAGTTTTGCTTGTACTGCTTAATTTTTTACTTCACTTTGAAAACAAAGCTTTTACCTCAATTGCTCAAGGGGGAATTCGTTTTAATACCTATGTCTTTTTAGCCTTTGTCGATACGGCTTATGGGGATAAAGGATTGATTTTAGCGGCTATCGTGATGGCATTTGCCATTCCTTTTATCAATGTTTTGTGCATCAGCGTCTTTGCCATCTATACACGAAACGGCAAATTTTCACTGCTCTCTTTTCTTAAAACCATTGTTAAAAATCCCCTCATTGGTGCGTGTGTGATTGGTGGAATGATCAATGCCACGGGATTACCGTTACCTCTTTTTGGTCTAAAAGCACTCTCTATTTTAAGTAATGCAGCACTTCCTATTGGGCTTTTATCGGTTGGTGTTGGGCTGGAGTTGAAGTATCTTAAGCATGCTAAAAAAGAGTTGGTGGTGGCAACGGTAACAAAGCTACTCTTATTTCCTTTGCTCTCGTATGGTGTTGGTCTTTTGTTTGGGCTTAGTGGTATCAGCTTAAGTATCGCAGTTATTTTTGGCGCAATGCCCACCGCAGTTTCCGCATACATTTTAGCACGTGAATTAGGTGGGGATGTTTCATTGATGGCTTCGATTATTACACTTCAAACCATCGCATGTATGGGAACGCTTTTTTTCATCGTTCCCCTTTTGTAACGTAATTACATATTTTTTTGTTTTAGAAGAGCAACAATTTCTCCGATTTCAGGGAAACGCTCAATTGGTGTTCCTATCTTTTCTGTTTTAGAAAAGAGGATAACATCATCAACAATGACATCAAAAAAACCACCCGTTTTAGGGGATAGGGTTATATGTGAATCAGGATATGCTCGTTGGATTTCTTCTCTGACACGCAGAGCTCTTGGCATATACCCTCACTTGGTACAGTAAACAATCTTTACATTCATGATTTTTCCTTTAGCGTTTGATTGGTCTCTTCGACAAAGAGATTTGCTTCATAGCATGCTTCATACAAAAGCTCTTTTTTAAAGCATGGATTTTCTCCAAGTCTAGCGATTGTCTCATCAATATCATTAGAATGGTTCATCTCTTTAGCAACCCATAAAAGCTCACCCAAAGCACCTTCTCCTTTTAGAAGAGCCGAACTAATCTCTTTATCTAAATGAATTTCTTTTAAAAATTCTTCCATCGAAATATGTAAATAGGCGTCAATCAACGAAAGACTTCCTGTTAAGAATGCTCGGGTGGCAAGTTCGTGATTATTGCATTTTAAAGCAAGGGCTTCCATAAATTTGGCTCTAAATTTAGCACTGTTAAAAAGTTCTTCTCCAAAAGGTACATTTCTTGGATTGCCATAGAGAAAAAGCCCAAGCCATGAGAGAAGTTTTTTGGGACCTAAGAGCGTTATCATTTGCCCAATATTCGTGATTTGTTGTTTAAAGTGGTATGCGCCAGAGTTGATGTGTCGTAGGAGGTTATAGACCAAATCAGGACACATTGAAAATTTTTGAGAGATATGTTTAATATCATCCGTTTCATGAATGCAATTAATAACTCGAATCGCGTTAATCGCGTTAGGTTCAATACGTTTTCCTGATAAAATCAGAGGTTTCTCGAAAAAGTAGCCTTGAAAATAGGTAAAAGGAAAAGATAAACAGGCTTGGTACTCTTCGTGTGTTTCAATTTTCTCAGCAAGCAAGGTGAGGTTATACTTTTGAATTTTGGAAAGGGCTGAAGCGAGATTAGCTGTCCCGATGGCTAAGATATCAACTTTGAGAATATCAATATAAGGAAAGAGAGGCTCATACTGTTTAATCATCACATCCGTGCAAGCAAAATCATCGAGTAAAAAACGATACCCTAAAGCATGAAGATGTTTGATACGTTCGCACAAAGCGAGTGTAACTTTTGTGTGCTCTAAAATCTCAAATCTAAAATGCTCTTTTGGAAGAAGCAAGAGTGCGTCGCTGAATAAAATAGTTTCATCCACATTGATAAAGCCCATCTTTTGTCCAATGATGGTTTTGAGCCCTAAATTATGAATGAGATTTGCTATGACACGTGCGGTTGCTTTTGAGTTATCCTCAAAATTAGCCGCATTATTCATATCGCAGGAGCGATAGAGGAGTTCATAAGCAAAAGAATGACCATTTTTATCAAAAATCGGTTGTCTGCCTATGTAAGTGTGCACGCTTATCCCTTTTTTTAACTATTTTTTAGATTTTTTATCATCATCAAATTTTATAGTAATCATACCGCAAAATTTTTTATCTTTGTAAAACTGCACCATGTAGGTTGTTTCAGCTTTGTCAATCGCATAGCTTTTGACAATATCTTTTGCTTCTATCTTAATACCACCCTCACTGACAACTCCCGTTTTTGAATAACCAATGACGTTGATACGGTACCCATTGATCGTGTCTATTTGGAAAGAGCTTTTGGCATTGACCATCGCACCCATTTTTGCACTGGTTTTTTTGCCATCAAGGCTTAGATTCACTTCATTTAAAGAGTTATCAAGCTCTGCATAATCAGGCTTTAATTTTGAAACGAGAATGTTCCCATTCATAATCTTATATTCATCTTTTTCTTTGATAACTGCGACTAAAGGATTGTCACTTTTATAGATGAGTTTATCTTTTTCCATAGGGAAAAACTTAATATACGGTTTAAGAGTGGAAAGATCTAGCGTGATTTTCGTAGGAGGGATTTCTAAGATACCATCATCTTCAAGGAGTTTTTTGATGGTGTTTTGATTGAGCTCAAAAGGGCGATTGAATTTAATATTCATCAAGTTCATAAATTCTTCAATAGTTTTGAGTTGATAAAAAACTTTTTGAGATAAATCGGTGATATTTTTACTGGTTTCGATAGCAAAAGCTGGCTTGTTATTTTGAATGGCAAAGTAGGTCAAGCTTTGTTGCATCTCTTTATCTTGTGTTTTAGTGTTGGTGTTTTTGAGGTTAAATTCATGCAAGTCTTCAAAAAGCTCGACATTGGTTCCTTTATTGACCTTTTTTGCAATATCCGCAAGATTTCCAAATTTTGCCCCTGAAATTTGCTGTTGGTCAATCACGGTTGCTTGTCCCCATGCTTTAGGGTTGATATCGTTATTAATGGTTTTTTCACGGTAAAAGCCTTTACCGTCGTGAAGATTTAAAATCAAATCAACTTTAGGGGTGAGAAGAAGCTTTTTAATATCAGTGATAATTTCAAAGTCTTTGTCTTTACTTTCTATTTTTGCAAATTTACGGTTCATATCACCGTACGCGCCACGAGAATTTTTAACGATACTGTCAAAATTAAGATTGGGTACGACCCAGACATTGCCGCTTTCAATTTTATAGTGTTTTGCTAAAAGCATAGGAGCAAAATAAGCACCTGGTTCATCCCCATGAATTCCACCCACAATTAAAAGGGTATGTCCTTCTTTACCGCTCTCTTTCTTAATCAAAGAGTAGTGAAGATTTGCGCTAAATGCGCAGGTTGATAAAAGTAAAAGAAGCGTTGCCAGTCGTTTTTTCATGCGTTTTATGTACCATTTTTAATTTTTTTTACTCAGGAGTCTATCAAAAGAGAGATAAAAATAACCCCAAATTACTCTAATGTTGATAACTTTTCTTTAAGAATTGTGACAAATGTTTCAAAATTTGGTAAATGCAGTAAGCCTTCTCTTTGTTTCATCCCCCACATCGACTCAGGGAAATGGGAGTCATTTTTAAAGCGCGCCATCACATGAATGTGTAGATGTGGGACGTAGTTCCCAAACATCGCGATGTTGACTTTCGCAGGTTGATAATACTCAAGCATTGTTTTTTCAGTAATCAACATCGCTTGTAAGACTTTTTCTTGTGTGAGTGCGTCACAATCACTGAGTTCTTTGTATGGTTTTTGTGTAAAAATTTTAAGCCAAGGAATGGAAGATTCTTCTTTGAGAATGTAAAAATAACAGTTTTCGTAAAGTTTATTAATCATGGTTTGTCCTTAAATCGTTCTTTATAAAGGCATTTTTGACACAAGGTTTCTACCGCATACCCTGCTTTAAAACCTTTACGGATGGCTTGAACCTTTGAAGAAGTGAGAATATCTTTCAAGCGATTTACATGTAAATCTCCCAGCGCTATCACCCCTTCTTTGTCCAAGCAACACGGTACAACGGTGCCATCGGCTAAAATGCCAAAATGAGAATCTATCCCTTGGCATGTGCCTTGCGATTGGTGTGTTGAGTCAAGAGTAGGCCACTCGAAATACTCATCGAAGTGAAGTAAAATCTTCTCATCCAGTCGTATAGATTTTGGTTTCTTTTCATAGATTTCTTTTACATGTAAAGATGTAGAAAAACTCTTTTCAAGAAGTGTAAAAAGGTGTGCATTAAAGGTTTTTTCACTCTGCGCTTCATCCATATTCCATACCCTTAGGTTGATAAACAGCTCTTTTCGTTTTTCATTTTTAAGTGCGCATAGCTTTAAAATAGGCTCCATGTAAGCTTCAAAAGAGAGAGGCATTTGGTTTTTATTGTAACTATTGAGCGAAAAATTGATTTGCTTAATGGCAGGGTGCAGAAAGGTTGAAAGCGCGTGCTTGTTGAGATAATAGCCACTGGTGGTGAGGGAAACTCTAAAGCCTTTTTGATGCGTTATATCCAAATACGCTTCAAGGTTTGAAAGAGCAAGGGGGTCGCCCACAATATGGTAGGCAAGCTCTTTGGTATAGGGGCGAAGTTCTTCTAAAACGTGCTCAAAAAATGAAAGTGACATGGTGTCTGTTGGGCGTATTTTGGGAGGGCAAAAACTGCATTGAAGCCCGCAAATGTTTGTTAGTTCTACATAAACACGATGAAACTTCATCAAAGACTGCCCGTTTTTATCTCTAAAAAAGATTTACGTTTTTCAAGTCCCACATAACGCTTTAAGGTCAAATCGGGAAAAGCACCACCGAGTCCTTTACCATCATTGCCATGACAGCCACCGCAATTGCTGGTATAAAACAGTTCAGACTTAGCGCCTAGGGCGTCATTGCTGCTTTGGCGTTTTGAAAGGGACATCACGTAGCGGGCGACATTAGGAGCATCTTCTGGCGAAACAAAGCCTGCGTCCATAACACCACCGCTAAAACCCAAAATACCTTTTGAGCCTTCGTTGATAATGCGGACAATATACGCTTCAACGTACGCATCGGTATCAATCTCACTAAGCTCTTTTTGAAGTGCTGTGATATCTTCACTAAGATAGCGCTGTTCTTTCTTTACATGTAAAGATTGTTGAGGTTTTTTAGGCTCTTCACACCCCACACATAAAAGCATCAAAAGGGGGATAAAAGAGTGTTTAAAACTCACTCTTCATCTCTTTTCCTTCAACCATTGCTACGTCAAAGACTTTGACACAATTTCGTCCACTCTCTTTGGCGTTGTAAAGAGCAATGTCCGCAAATTTGATACATTTCCACATCGAATCAGAATTTTTAGGAAAGATAGAAGCACCAACGCTTAGTGTTTTGTAAAAACTGGAGCCATTATTGGCTTGGATAGGTGTTTTTTCAAAAGCGAGGCGAATTTTATGCGCCACATGTTCAATCATCTCTTCATCGCATTGGTACAGAAGCACTAAAAACTCTTCGCCGCCAAAACGAAACGCGGTATCGGCTTCACGGATGTTTTCACGTAAGATTTTAGAGAGCGCTTTAATGGCTTTATCACCGACATCATGCCCATACGTATCATTGACCATTTTAAAATAATCAATGTCTATCATCAAGATACCATACACAATGCCATTGCGTTTAGCTTGTGAGAGTGCTTTTTCGATGTACTCATCTAAATATTTACGGTTATAAAGCCCTGTAAGTGCGTCTGTTGTCGAAGAGATTTTTAAAATCTGCATCAAGTTTTTACTGACAAGCTCAGGTCGTGCGGCATCAATATAGTTTTGAATATGCGGAAGTTTTGATTTGATGAGTTCGAGGTCTTCACTTGAAGAGGCTGTGATGCTTAAGAGCAACTCAAAATCATTGCTAATGACATAAGGTGCACACACATAGTTTGCACAGACTTCCCCACAAGAACGACAGATGTTTTTAAATTGGTCTGAGTAGACCGCTTGTTTGGTTCTAAGGGCTCTACAGGTTGGGTCAATATTACGCTTTAGAATAGAGGCATCATAGACAACGGTTGGGTTAATATTGTTTTTACCCGATTCGATGAGCATAAAATCTTTAAGTCCAAATGTTTCGGTTAGAATGATGCCTATGCGTTGATACACCTGCTCTTTGGTCTCGTCAAATTCGATGGTGCGTTTAAATTGATAAATATCAGAGAGCTCATGCACGATTTTTTGAGCTTCGAGCAAAAGGTCTGGTTTTTGTGCAGGCGTGATGGAGAGAAACTTGCGAACGGTTTTTTCAATATCGGTTAACGCATATTCGACTTTATCAAGCAGTGAGTTAATCCAAAGTGCCACATCGTGATATTCTTTAGAGGTACCAAAGAGACGTACACGTCTTTGATAATCACCGTTTTGCGCTTTGTGCATGACAAAGTCAATCGAACCAAACAGTCCAATGATAGGCTTCATCGAACGATTAATAATCAAAAAGACTAAGAACATAATGAGAAGGGAAAATCCAAAAATAATCATGGAACTTAAAATGCCATTAAAGCGCACATCTTCAATGTTAAATACCATACTCACAACACCAAGGACTTCGCCTTCTTTGGCGGTATGACAGCTCATACAATTTGGTACCGTATGCTCTTTGGCAACGTATGGAGCAGTGACACGTAATTTGGCACTTTTTGAAGACTCGCTCACTTCTTGATAGGTGATACCTTCTTTGAGGACTTTTTCATCGATAGCATCTTTGGCTGTTTCATTGTGTAGCCCTTGTCCAAATTGTTGCACAACAGAAGGACTACGAACTACCCATAAAGATTCGACATTTTTAGAGCTTGCAATTTTTTTGAGAAAGAATTCTCGTTGATCCATGGTATTGCTCATCATGTGCGCTGTCAGACCATTTTGAACAAGTTCTGCAATAATTTCAGCTTTTTCCTCTGCATTTTTCATCCCAAAATGACGAATCGAAAAAACAGAAATGACCAGTAACAGTGCGAAAGAGATAAAAATAGTTCCCAATATAATCAACGAAAGTCGTTTTTGCATACGCTCTCTCCTTTACATGTAAAGATTATTCAACAGTAACACTTTTTGCTAAATTGCGTGGCATATCTACATCATTTCCCAAACGAATCGAGATTTCAAGGGCAAGTAACTGGGTGATGACCATCATCTCAAAAAATTCTGCCATCACGTGTTCATGCGCATGTGTTTGGATAAAATCATCACTAAGTTCAAAAGGCTCTGGAGAGATAACCAAAAGGGTTGAATCGCGTGCGCTCAGCTCTTGGACATTGCTTTTGATTTTATCGTAAAGAAGCGTTTTTGGCATAAGCGCAATGGTGAAAAGTTCACTATCTGCAAGCGCAATAGGACCATGCTTCATCTCTCCTGCAGGGTAGCCCTCCGCGTGTAGGTAGCTAATTTCTTTAAGTTTTAACGCACCCTCAAGAGCTAGTGGGAAAAAGATATCGCGTCCAATAAAGAAAAAGCCATGCCCGTGCAAATAGCGCTTGGATAGGCGGTGGAGTTTTTCATGGATATTTTCATCGACTTTTAAAATGAGAGGAATACGTAGTAAGGTTCTAATTTCATTTTGTAGGGTTTTTTCTTCGATGCAAGCGCGTTGGTGTCCGATGTAAAGACTGAGCAACCACAAGGTTACCATCTGCGTTGCAAACGCTTTGGTGCTGGCAACCCCTTTTTCAATGCCTGCACGTGTAAGCAAAGTGGCATCGGCGGTGCGCACGATGGATGAGTTATCGACATTACAAATGGCAAGGGTTGGCATACCGCTTTTTTGTGCCATTTTAAGGGCTTCTAGTGTATCGGCTGTTTCTCCACTTTGGGAGATAACGATAAAGAGGGTTTTTTCATCAAGAAGAGGTTCTTTGTAGCGAAATTCACTGGCAATTTCGACATTGCAGCGGATTTTACTTAAACGCTCAAACAGATAACTTGCCGCCAATCCTGCATGATAGCTTGTGCCACAAGCGCAAATTTTGATGGCGTTGATATGGCTAAAATCAAAGTTTGAAAGTTCATCAAGAACGATTTCATTTTCTTTAATAC
Source organism: uncultured Sulfurospirillum sp. (assembly GCA_964441765.1). Taxonomy (GTDB): domain Bacteria; phylum Campylobacterota; class Campylobacteria; order Campylobacterales; family Sulfurospirillaceae; genus Sulfurospirillum. The sequence continues at coordinate 2,492 of CAYTVI010000006.1, read as the reverse complement.
GCCCCATCAAGGTTTCAGCCACAACACTGCTTTGTTCGTAAATCTCTTTTTCCATAAAGTAGCGGTAGCCATCTTTTTGTGCTGAGAGTTTATCGTGGGTGAGTGGTTTAAAATGAAGGGCTTGGGGATTGCCTTCTTTTAAGAGTGTCACACTGCCACTCTTTGCCCAACCGTACTCGCCATCTTCAAGGTAATTGACCTCTTTTGCAAAGCCAATTAAAGGAGCATCCGAAGAGCCAAAAAAGATTTCGCCTGTATCGGAACGTCCCAAAATCAAAGGAACAGCATTTTTTGCAAAAAAGATAACATCAGGTTCCTTCTGAGATATGAGCAGTACCGCATACGCACCGTGTAAAATTTCAACGGTTTTTTCAAATGCACGAAACGGTGTGTTGCCTTCATTCACAAACTTTTCAAACAGATGCACAATGACTTCTGTGTCGGTTTGGCTTAAAAACGTTGTATGCTCTAAGTAGGTTTCTTTAATCTCTTTATAATTTTCTATAATTCCGTTATGAATAACGTATGAAAACTCCCCCCAATGCGGATGTGCATTGGCTTCGGTAGGTTTGCCATGCGTTGCCCAACGTGTGTGCCCGATACCTAATCCAAAGCCACTCGAGTTAAAATCAGCTGTTTTGGTATCAAGATTTGAGAGTTTGCCTGTGGCTTTGAAAGAGTTGATTTCTCCATTTTTCAAAACAGCGATTCCCGCTGAGTCATATCCTCGGTATTCGAGCTCTTTTAAACCGTTGATTAAAAAGTCACGTTTTTCTTTCTCTCCGATGTAGCCGACGATTCCGCACATATTACTTACCTTCTTCATAAAAATAGTCTAAAACATTCTTCTCATTCTTACATAAACCGACTGTTTTTTCGATTAAAAGGAGGTTTCTTGTTCGGTTTTTAATCGTTTGGATTTTTGCCATAGCAATATCAATGCCGTGTTCATCGAACATACTCATGATATATGCCATCAAACCGTTTTGATTTTTGGTGTTGATGTGCATGAGGGCATAGGATTTAGAGTGGTCACAGTCTAAATCTATCTCACCGCGTAAAATCGTTGGTTTTTTCAAGGTCACTTTTTTACTCATGTCAAAAGAGTTATCAACCAATTCACGAATGAGTTCGATATCGCTTTGGCTCACTTTTTCATTGAAGTCAATCTGGAAATACTTTTTATTGTCAAAGAGTTTATAAATATCCATATGCGCCAAATCCAAATAGGAGAGTTTTCCTAAAAGATAGCCGATGTTAAAACTTTTTCCGCGAATCACCGTAATGCCAAGGTGTGTTTCATTGGTGATGTGGAAACGATAGCTATCCTCAGGTGTTTCATCGGCAATTTTGACGATTTGGACGATTTCGTAGGATTTTTGCTTTAAGAAAAAGAAGTTGGATTGAATGGAGAGAGTCTTTTTCTGTAAGCTTTTAGGAAGCGCTAAAAATTCAGGGCTTTTTTTCAAGATATTTTCTCTGCGCAATCGTCTAGCCGTTTCATCAATGAGCTCTTCTTTGTTAAACATCTCCATCGAAAAAGTGTAAAACTCACGCAATAATTTTGCGCTAAAGCCTGAATAGATATTTTCATTCACCGCATTCATATCCGCATAGGTAAGGATGTAAAGCATTCTGAGGATTTGAGGGTTTTGCAATTTTGAGATGAAGGAGAGAACCACTTTTTCATTGTAGATATCTTCTCTACTTGCGGTGTTACTCATCAGTGTGTGGTAACGAATCAGAATCATACCTGTGTTAATTGCTTCTTCTGAAAACCCTAGTTTCATGGCGTAAACTCTAAAGATTTTAGAGCCTAACTCACTGTGGTCTCCTTTGCGTCCTTTGCCAATATCGTGCATAAAGACGACCAAACGCATGAGCGCTTTTCCCTCAGGGCACAAATCATCAAAAAGAGATTTGATAAAGGTGTCATTGATATTTTCTAAATGGTACAAACAGTGCAAAGAGTGCGTATCGACGGGGTAACGGTGATAGCCATCAAATTGCGCAAGATTGAGGATGTGTTTGAGTGGCTTAATGAGCTGTTGCAACAAAGAGGCTTCATACAAAACACTAAAAATGGTATACATGTTGGGGTTAAATAAAAGGGCTCGAAACTGTTTATAGGTTTTTTTTGAGTTGTGCGGTGGAAAAGAAGCATTTTTGATGTAGTGCACATAGCTGATATCAAAGGTTGTTCGAGGGTCATCAAAACTTTGAAGTTGTTCTAATACCAAGCTTAGACTTGGGTGTGGTTTTTTGAATGAGGCAATAACGTGGTGGTCTATTTTGTATAAACCTTTTTCGATACGTCCTTGTCTAAGTGCTTTTATCTTTTGGATATCGCACAGTAAAGATGAGGTGAGTTTTTGCGTAAAGATTTTACATGTAACGTCTACCGTGTGCATTGCCGATAAGGTTTTGGAAGAGAGTTGCATTTGTGCGTTTTTCAAAATCTTATTTTCAAAGCCTAGTTTGTTTGCGACATC
>CAYTVI010000005.1:0-50222 GCA_964441765.1 uncultured Sulfurospirillum sp. | reverse complement strand
TGGTCGCGTAGCTCAGTTGGTAGAGCACTACCTTGACATGGTAGTGGTCGGAGGTTCGAATCCTCTCGTGGCCACCATTTTTTGTTCTCCCGTTGGTTTGGGAGTTCATACAAGTAAAGGATTTATAATGATGAATGATGTGATAGCCTATAAAGTAGGCGGGCAAGTCATCGACACACAAACTGCAACAGCTTCTTCTTCCACTTATCCCGAAACACTTTTGTTTAACAATTCCAAAGAGTCTCTTGAAGTGATTCGTCACTCATGCGCACACTTAATGGCTCAGGCAATCAAAGCATTGTATCCTGATGCAAAATTTTTCGTAGGTCCTGTGATTGAAGATGGCTTTTACTATGATTTTCGTGTCGGTGTAAAAATTGGTGATGCTGATTTAAAAGCAATTGAGCAAAAGATGAGTGAACTTGCGAACGCTAAACTCCCCATCGAAAAAACCTGCACAACGAAAACAGAGGTTGTTAAGCATTTTGCCAATGATGACTTAAAACAAGAAGTACTCCTTCGAATACCTGAAGGTGAAGTCTCTATCTATAAACAAGGTGACTTTGAAGATTTATGTCGAGGTCCTCATGTACCGAATACTAAATACCTTCGATTTTTCAAGCTGATTAAAGTTGCAGGTGCCTATCTTGGTGGCGATGAAAAACGAGAGATGCTGACACGTATCTATGGTATAGCTTTTGCAGACAAAGAGAGTCTTAAAGATTATGTGACCATGATTGAAGAGGCTAAAAAGCGAGACCACCGTAAAATTGGAAATGAACTTAAACTTTTTACTTTTGATGAAGAAGTAGGGGCGGGACTTCCTATTTGGTTGCCAAATGGCGGAAGATTGCGTTCAAAGTTAGAACAACTTTTATTTAAAGCACACCGAAAGCGTGGTTATCAGCCTGTACGTGGACCTGAACTTCTAAAATCAGATGCATGGAAAATCAGTGGGCATTACCAAAATTATGGTGAAAATATGTATTTTACCGTTATTGATGAAGCTGAGTATGGTATTAAGCCGATGAACTGTTTAGGGCATATTAAAGTGTTCCAAAATGAAGTCAGAAGCTATCGTGATTTACCACTTAAATTTTTTGAATACGGCGTTGTTCATCGTCATGAAAAAAGTGGTGTTCTTCATGGTTTGTTCCGTGTGCGCGAATTTACACAAGATGATGCTCATATTTTCTGTACCCCAGACCAAATTAAAGAAAATGTTATAGAAATTTTAAGTTTTGTCGATTCTATCATGAATGCTTTTGGATTTAAGTATGAAATGGAAATTTCAACGCGTCCTGAGAAGTCCATTGGTGATGAAGCCTACTGGATTGCGGCAACGGAAGGACTTAAAAAAGCACTCGATGAAAATGGCATTAAGTATGGCATTGATGAAGGTGGTGGCGCGTTTTATGGTCCAAAAATTGATATCAAAATTACGGATGCATTAAAACGTAAATGGCAATGTGGAACGATTCAAGTCGATTTTAATTTACCAGAGCGTTTTGATATCTCTTATGTTGATGCCAACAATGAACATGCGCGACCTGTTATGTTGCACAGAGCAATTTTGGGGTCATTTGAGCGATTTATTGGTATTTTAATTGAACACACATCTGGTGAGTTTCCATTCTTTATTGCACCGATTCAAACGGTGATTATCCCTATCTCGGATGCTCATTTAGCGTATGCTAAAGCCTTGGCAAATGAGTTGATGGGCGAGGGAATTGATGCAGAGGTTTCTTCTAAGAATGAGAGCCTTAATAAACGTATTCGCAATGCTGAAACCATGAGAGTTCCTATGATTTTAGTGATTGGTGATGCAGAGGTTGAAAACCAAAGTGTTGCAGTACGTGACAGACGCGAAAGAACACAGTATAATGTAAGCAAGGTAGAACTACTAAAAAATCTAAAGGAGAAATTGAGTGAGGTACACTTTTGAGTAAAGACAAAGAGGTCATGCTTAATGATGAAATCAGAGCAGCAGAAGTAAGATGTATCGGAGATGATGGCACACAATATGGCATTATCACCCGAAAAGAGGCTTTAGCCAAAGCTGATGAACTAGGTCTAGATCTTGTGCTGATTGCACCAGATGCAAACCCTCCTGTGGCTAAGATTATGAACTATGGAAAGTTCAAATATCAACAGGAAAAAAAGCTTAAAGAAGCACGCAAAAATCAGAAAATTATCGAGGTTAAAGAGATTAAACTCTCTGTCAAAATCGCTCAAAATGATATTAACTATAAAGTAAAACATGCAAGAGAGTTTCTTGAAGAAGGGAAGCATGTTAAATTTAGAGTTTTTCTCAAAGGGCGAGAGATGGCAAACCCTGAGATTGGTGAACAAGTATTAGAAACACTATGGCCAATGTTGGAAGATATTGCAGAGAGAGAAAAAACACCTAAGCTTGAAGGTCGATACATCAATATGCTGGTCACTCCAAAAAAGTAACCTCATTTTATACTCATTTTAATCCCCTCTAAGGAAAAAAAAGCTATTATAAGCGTTTTCTAAAGCTAGAGGGGAGTTTTCCCATTTGGATTTTGGAATAATCACAAGGAGTAAGCATGCCGAAAATGAAAACGGTACGCGGTGCAGCCAAGCGTTTTAGATGCGCAAAGAATAAGATTAAAAGAGGCGCTGCCTTTAGAAGTCATATTCTTACTAAAAAACCAACGAAAAGAATGCGTGGTTTGAAAGTCGCTAAAACTGTTGATGCACGCGATGAGAAGTCCGTCAAATTAATGCTTTGTAAAGCGTAATTTAAAAAGAGTTTTTGACAAGAGTCATTCACCCTACATGTAATGTTCCCCTCCTGAGTGAGGGCAAGTTCCCGTGCGGGACACCGACATTGATTTATTTGGTCAAGGAGACACCATGGCAAGAGTAAAAACAGGTATCGTCAGAAGAAGACGTCACAAGAAGATTTTAAAGTTGGCAAGAGGTTTCTTTAGTGGAAGAAGAAAACACTTTAGAAAAGCGAAAGAACAACTTGAAAGAAGTATGGTCTATGCATTTAGAGACAGAAGACAGAAAAAAAGAGATTTTAGAAGACTCTGGATCACACGTATCAATGCAGCGTGCAGACTAAACGACATCAGTTATTCACGTTTTATTAACGCTCTTAATAAAGCCAATATTGATTTAGATAGAAAAATTCTTGCAGATATGGCGATGAATGACCCTGAAGCATTTGCAATTGTTGTAAAACAAGCAAAAGCTGCCCTCTAATACTTTTAGTTTAATAGGAGATGGTTTATAAGCCATCTCCTACTTAGCTTTCTTCTTACTCCGCTATACAAATCTCTTTCTTAGTCATATGATAAAGTGTTTTATATCCCACAATGAAAATAATAAGTGTTGTTGCTAAAATCAAAAAATGCGCAATATAGCTATAAAAAAGAGTGTGCGTTGTATGGTATACAACCAGTGAAGCAATAGTCATAGCTGCTAGAGGAAATGTAAAAGCCCACCACGATATAAAAAATGGAAGTTTAATAAAATCTTTAATTCTAAATAGCAATAGAAGTGTAAAAAAGAGCCCTATACTGTAAAGCAATGAAGCAAAAAAATCAAAGTTTCCTGTGAGCTTAACATAGCTTAGAACACTGACCGATGGTGGTGCTATGAATATAAATAGAGTAGGAATGAACTTTTGCGCTAATTGATGATGGAAAATGATACGATTGATGATAATAGGCATTAAAACAATCCAAAAAAAGATACCCACCGCAAAAAAATAGATGAGTATAGCTAAAGGAGCAAAGCTTTCGCCTCCAATAGGCACAATCACATTACCCACAATAGGAATAAACCATGCAGGATTTGAATGTGTGATTTCCATATTTTTTGTAATCCAAAAATTGATAGTGTAAAACGTAAAAAAAGTTTGTAAACTGGCGCCAATATACCATAAAATAGAAGAAAAAGTGATTGAAATTTCATGGTAGACAATAGAGAGAAGTAGCAATGAAATTGAGACAGCAGCAAAAAAATTAATACGAATAGGATGGTTAAATTCATTTCGTACAGCGTCTAAATGGAAGAATATTTTAAGAACATATAGTGATGCAATTATAGAAAAAATAAGCGTAACAAGGATGGTTAGAACAATACTGATAAAAGAGGGGACCCCTAGCCATAAAGTGGCTTTTTGATAAACAATGGTGAGCCCTGAAAGCCCCATTGTGATCGCAAACATCATAATAGGGAAATGTGCTAAACGTGTTGAATGTATCATTGCGTCTCCTGTAAAAGTTAGGATAGAGAAAAATCTCTATCCTAATTGAAGTATTTAGCGTGAGTAGTCAGCTTTTTTAGGGTAAATGAAGATAGTTTTTCGTGTAATCACAATTTTTTCTTTCTCATCTGTTGCATACGCTTTAATTTCAATGGGAAGAGCTTCGCCTTCTGCTTTAATCTCTTTAGGAACAGAGGTTAAAAGAACGATTTTTTTCATTTTTTCACCCGCTTTGAGCAAGAAAGGCTCACTTGGTTTATCAATGATGATATCGTTGTGTGAAATATCAAAATAATACATATGGTCTTTAGTATCAGTATTTTGGAATAAAAAGGTATAAGCATTTTCAACAGTTTTACCATCATCTAAGATTTTGTAAAGCTGACTTGGACGGTTGATGTTTAAGAGCATATACTCTTTTTTGCTACCCATGATAAAAAGACCAATGAGTGCTAAAGTTAATGCTACGCCGTAAGCGATAGTTCTAAATCGAAAATATTGTGTTGTGGCATTTTTTTCAATAGCGTTAGAACTTGTCCATGTAATTAAAGACGGCTTACCTAACTTTTCCATAACCGGCGTACAAGCATCGGCACATTCTAAACAATTAATACATTCTAATTGCATACCTTTTCGAATATCAATGTGTGTTGGGCAGATACGGACGCAGGCTTCGCATCCTGTACAATCATCTGTTTCTAATGGTGGTTTAGAGCTAAGTTTAGTTCCTTTTGCATCAAAAATTTTACCGCCACGTTTTTCATCATAAATTGTTTGGAGGGTATTTTCATCAAATAAAACAGATTGAATACGCGCATAAGGGCAAATATAGACACAAAAATTTTCTTTCAAGGAGACAATATCGTAAATTAAAAAGAGCGCAACACCGAGTAAAAATCCATACATGACACTGTGTTCGGTAGGTTCTTTGAGATACTGGAAAAAATCTTCAGGAGGTATGAAATACCATAAAAAGTTAGATGCGGCAACAAAAGCTAAGAGTGACCAAATAAGAAGAGCAATTATCTTTTTAAACGAATTACCTGCATTATCATCTTTTTGTTTATTTTTAATACTTTTATGAATACCAAGAAGTGCTGTTTCAATAAGGTCGCGATAAATGACACGGAAGATTGTTTGAGGACAGGACCACCCACACCAAACACGACCTCCTAAAGTAGTCATAAAAAAGATGCCTAAAAAGAGAAGCATCAGAATAAAAGGCATCAAATAGAGCTCTTGCATATCAAAAGTAGTAAACAAGAGATGCAACTGTTTTTTATCAAAGCTCAGTAAAAAAAAGTGATTTCCTTCAATACGAATAAAAGGGAGAATTAATGAAATAAGAGTGATGATACCAAACGTAAAATAGCGTTTTTTACGGTAATAAATAGGAGTGGTTGTACTACATTGCATGCGAATTTCCTTGTGGTTGAAGAGCGATATCTTTGATTAAAGAGCACTCTTTCGGAGGTTTTGATTTAATTGAGATAGCATGTTTTTTAGGTGATTTCAAAAGAGATATTTTGGCTTTAACTAAATCTTTAAGACCTCGCGAATTAATATAATCTTTTAATGAGGTTCGACTAACACCTAAAATTTTAGCGATTTCACTGACAGATGTTTTTGCTTCTAAGAGTTCAATCACGCGTGGCCTATAAATATCAAATTTAGACTTAGACATTCTTCCTTTTGGTCTTCCTTGTGCTTTTTCTTTTTCAAGTTGTTTATTAAGTTCACGTTGTTTACAAAGAAGTTCTAATAAGATAAGAGGTTTTGTATTGGTTTCTATCAGCGTATTACACTCAGCAAGATGGACAGAAATGGAACGTTTGAGAAGACACTCAAATACCTTGACCAGTTCTTCCACAGATTCTGAAAATGTTGTTATATCAAAAATAAGAAGATGATCACCCGTTTCTAAAGAACGTAAAAAGCCTTTAAATTCTTTTCGTTCTTCAAGCTCAAGCAAAGGGTTGGAGTTTTCTATTTCTGTGGTATCGATTTTAAGATTGTGATGGTGCGCATATTTCATAATCTGTTTTTGCTGAACAGTGATATTTGGCTCATCAACACGGTTTTTTAAGAGTACAATATTCATGAAATTGTCACCTTTTTATCATTTGTTTGACGAAAGTATACATTGAATGACGTAGAAAGTCAAGATATATTATTATTTTATCGTCAATTTTTCTCCTAACTATCTTTTTTAAGCTTACATGTAAAGCTGTTTAGCTATACTTCCACCCTAAATTCATTCAGAAAGGTGGTGGATAGAGTATGCCAGGGATTAAAGTACACCCCAATGAATCGTTTGACGAAGCGTATCGCAAGTTTAAAAAGCAAGTTGATCGTAACCTAGTTGTCACTGAAGTGCGTGCAAGACGTTTCTATGAAACAGCAACGGAAAAACGCAAAAAAGATAAAATTAGTGCTCGCAAAAAACAGCTTAAACGTTTGTATATGCTTCGCCGTTACGAGTCAAGACTCTAACACACACAGCCAAGAAGTTAGCTTCTTGGCTTCTTTATTTTTCCTCACAAATCCTTCCTCAAACAAAACTAATTAAATCTGTGATAACATAATACCTTCAATCTCTTCATCGTTAGTCATAAAGGACGCAGCATGGATAAAAAGCTTACGGTTATCGAAGCAGCCAAATTAATGAACGTTAGTAAAGAGGCAATTTACAATCGATTACGCAGAGGAACCTTGCAGTGTGTGGTTGAAGAAGGTGTGAAGTACATTCTCTTTTCTAAAAATACGCACAAAGAAACCCATGCCACATCTCGTAAAATCGAGACGAATGTAGATGGCGCTTATATAGAGCTTTTAAAAACACAGTTAGAAGAGATAAAGCTTAAAAATGAGCGTTTAGAGGCCGATAAAGAGCGTTTAATTGCTGATAAAGAGAGACTTTTGATTGAATCAAAAGAAAAAATCGAAGCAATTTATAAAGAGCGAGATGAACAACTCAAAACAATCTTATCGTTAGCTAACAGGCAAATAGCATTTGCTTCTTCAGAAGCTTCTCCTGCACCTTGCGTTAAACCCCAAACAAATTCTTATCCAGAGAACAACTCTTCTTTAAATGAATATGTTGAAGAAGCGGATGTATTGGAAGAAGAAAATGATGAAAAAGAAGAGGATATTTTTCAATCTTACAGCGATTGGCGAGATTTGAGAAGCTATCTTAAAGAAAAAGGATTTTCTAAAAAAGAAAAACAACAGATCAGTGATACCTTAGGTAAAAAAGTGGGATATGCTCATGATGTTATGGATAAAAATGGAAAATTATTCATCAAAAAAGGTAAAAAACTCAAAGAGATATTAGGAGAATAGAGTCATTATGAAATACGTACGTAAAATTTCAGATTATATGATTGCAGGTGGTATTGGCGTCATGGTCATTGCTTCAATGCAAGGATGCGAACAAAAAGATAATCAAGAAAATGTTTTGAAAGAAGCTGCTAAAACACAAGGTGCTTTGGTTATTGTTGATGAAGTAGCACCGGGTGAGTATAAAATAGCTGAAGAATACCCAAGTTCCACGACACGTATTATTGTGCGTAGTGTTGATGGAACAGAGCGTATTTTAAGCCAAGAAGAGGTTGATAAGTTAGTGAAAGATGAAGCTGCTAAAATTGATAATAACACCTCTGCACTCACGAATCCAAGTTTAAGTTCTGGACAAATGGGATTAGGAGGTATTTTACTCTCTAGTATTGCGGGTGCGATGATAGGAAGTTGGATCGGAAATAAACTTTTCAACAATCAAAATTATCAAAATCAACGGGCTACAACCTACAAAAGCCCTCAAGCCTATAGTCGAAGTACAAGTAGTTTCAATAAACCAGCTGGCACAAGCGCAACCAGTAGTGCTTCTAAAAGCAGTGGTTTTTTTGGTTCTTCCAATACGGGAACATCATCGTCTGCTTCCAAAGCACCATCAAGTGCGCCTGTTAGTTCAGGAGGTTGATGATGTTACATGTAGAAAAAATTAAACCTTTAACCAAAGAATTTTTAGAATCTATTGGGTTTTATTGGCACACCGATAACGATAACACATCGTACGTTGCCGATGAGTTGGTTTTGGTTAGCAATGAAGAAGTAGAAGCCTATTATGAAGCGGCAAACGAGCTTTACGATATGTTTGCCCAAGCCGGGCAATATGTTATTGATAACAATCTCTTTCATGAACTCAATATCCCGTTTAATTTGGTTGAATTGATTAAGAACTCATGGGAAAATGATGTGCATTGGCATTTGTATGGACGGTTTGATTTTGCAGGTGGCATTGATGGTAAACCAATTAAGCTGATAGAGTTTAATGCCGATACGCCCACCTCTTTGTATGAAACAGCCATTATCCAATGGGCAATGCTTAAAGCCAATGGTATGGATGAAGCCAAACAGTTCAACACGGTTTTTGAAGCGTTAAAAGAGAATTTTAAACGCCTTGTTGTTTTAGGTGGTGATACAGCAGATTTTGAAAAATACTATGATGGCTGGAAGATTCTTTTTTCTTCGATTAGAGGAAGTATTGAAGATGAAAATACAACGCGCTTGTTACAAATTGCAGCCAATGAAGCAGGGTTTAATACCGATTTTGCCTATGTAGATGAGGTCGGTTTTCATGGACAAGAAGGTATTTTCAAAGGAGATGAAAACTTTGAGTTTTGGTTTAAGCTTATCCCGTGGGAAAATATTGCGATAGAAGAGGGTGATTTAGCGCTTTTACTAGATGAAATCATTCGTGAGCAAAAAGCGATTATCCTCAATCCTGCATATACGCTACTGTTTCAAAGCAAGGCTTTCATGAAAATTTTATGGGATCTTTTCCCAAATCATCCTTTACTTTTGGAAACCTCGTTTGAGTCATTAAAAGGTAAAAAACAGGTTGAGAAGAGGGCTTTTGGGCGAGAAGGGGCTAACACCATTATTTACGATAACGATATGTCGGTGTTAGCGAAAGTTGATGGCGAGTATGGTAATTTTAAAGCCATTTATCAAGAATACACGGAGCTTCCAAAAGATGCTAAAGGTGAGTCGTACCAAGCAGGTGTCTTTTTTGCGTATGAGGGATGTGGTCTTGGTTTTAGGCGAGGAGGGCTCATCATGGAAAACTTCTCAAAATTTGTTGGACATAGGATAAAGGATTAAGATGAAGATTGTACTACTTGATGCAAAAACGCTTGGCAATGATGCGGATTTGAGTGTTTTTAAGCAGTTTGGGCATTTTGAAGCATTTGATACGACGGCATTGCATGAACGTATTGAACATATTGGGGATGCAAAAATTATCTTGACCAATAAAGTGCTTATTGATAAAGAAGTTATAGACGCATGCCCAAATCTTGGTCTTATTTGTGTGACGGCGACGGGGATGAACAATATTGACTTAGTTTATGCCAAAGAAAAAGGAATAAGTGTTAAAAATGTAGCGGGCTATTCCACTGCTTCTGTAACACAAGCAACATTGACGTTAGTGTTGTATTTGTTAGGACAAGCTGCTTATTATGATACCTATGTCAAATCAGGAGCTTGGGTTAAGAGCCCAATTTTTACGCATTTAGACCGTCCGATTACTGAAATTAAGGGCAAGAAATGGGGAATTATTGGTTTAGGAAATATTGGTAAAGAAGTTGCAAAAGTAGCAACAGCATTTGGAGCGCAGGTCTTTTACTATTCCACAAGTGGTGCTAACAGTGACGCTGTGTATGAACGTTTGGAATTAGAAGAAATGCTTCGTAAATGCGATATCGTATCGATACATGCACCCCTTAATGATAAAACCAAAGGGCTTATCGGAGCACAACAGCTTGCATGGATGAAAGCGGGTGCGATGATTGTTAATATGGGTCGTGGGGGAATTATCGATGAGCATGCTTTAGCCCACGCCATTGATGTACAAGGTCTGTATGCTGGGATTGATGTGGTCGCTGTTGAGCCGATGGAAGAGAATAACCCCCTTTTACATGTAAAGTATCCACACCGATTAGCGATGAGCCCTCACACGGCATGGGCAAGTGTTGAAGCAAGAGCTGAGTTAATTCGGTTAGTGGGTGAAAATATTAAAGATTATCTTGGACAATAAGGAGCAATTATGGCAAAAGAACACAGTTTTGATATTAGTGCAGAAATTGATAAGCAAAAGCTCAAAGATGCCTATGAGCAAGCAAAAAAAGTCATTACCAATCGATGGGATTTTAAAGGCATTACGTGTGAGTTTGAGCACAATGAAAAAGCCAAAACTTTTACTTTGGTAACAACGACTGATTCTAAAGCAGATGCGATGGTGGATGGGTTGATTTCTGAAGCGATTAAACGAGGAATATCGTCCAAAGCTCTTAAAGAAACCAAACGCGAACCAGCGGGTGGTTCTAAAATCAAAGTGACCGTTTCCATTGTAGATGCAATCTCAAGCGATGATGCTAAAAAAATTGTCAAAGAGATTAAAGATTTGAAACTCAAAGTGCAAGCCTCTATTCGTGGAGATGTTGTGAGAGTTGAGGGCAAATCGATAGATGATTTACAAGAAGCGATTAAAGCGATTCGTGAATGTGAATTTGATTTCCCTGTTAATTTTACCAATTTAAAATAGGCACTATGGACGAGTTTACCCCTTCAAGTATCGAAGTTGTTCCTAAAATCAAAGGATTTTGGTGTAAGATGTTGATGTTTACACTCTATAGCTTACTCACCTTTGCTCCATTGTGTCTAGGTGCATGGATAGGGTACGCCTATAATATCTGGATAGGGATAGCTTTCTTCCTTTTCTTAACACTGATATGTGGCATTATTAGCTCTAAAATGCGAGTCAATTCTATCCCTTATGCACAACGAGAAATGAACTACTCAACGATGGCAATTGTGAAGTGGTATATTGCAAAAAATCAGTGTATTTGAAAGATGTAAGCTTGGATTTCCAAGCTTACATGTAAAGATTAAAAACTAATATTGCTAAAATCTCCATCCGTGAGCCCTTTTGCAACCAAAGGAGGTTTTGCTACGGTAATGCCTTCAACTAAAGCGCTGGCATCTTTGTTTGCATTGGGTAAGAAGAGTGGGCAAACATTCACAACAGCACCTGCTTTTATAAGCCCTTGAAGAGCACTTTTTGGATTAGCTACAGTTCCATCAGGTTTTTTGACATCAAGTGCTGTAAAGTCTTTTAAGGCTAGATTACCTGCAGGTCCACACAGTGTAATATTGAGCACTTTTTTTTGCTCGTTGAGGACGCTTCCTCCTAGTACCATCCCCATCATTTGTGTTTGAGCATCACCTGAGGTCATTAAAACATTGAGACCTTTTGATTCAGCAGCGTTTAACACGCTTGTAGCTGCTAATGCAGCAACGATTAAGGCACTGTTTACGAATAATTTCATTCGTTCCTCCTTAAGAAAATATGTTAAATATTATAACCAAAACTAAACTCAATAGCGCTTCAAAAAGGCTTTACATGTAAAAGGGTATAATGTGTGTTACTTTATTGACCAAAAAGGTAAGAAGCTTAATGATATTTTCACGTTTAGGACTTATTTTAGCAACAGCGCTTTTTTTTGTTTGCTGTGATAATTTTACATTTTTTATCAAAGTAACCACTGTTTATCCTCTTGCGTGGGAAAATATAGGTTTTCTTATTTCATTGGGTGTTGTGTTGTTCTGTGTGATTACCGTTGTTCTTTTGTTGGTAACCAATCGCTACACACTCAAACCTTTTGTGATACTTTTACTGCTCATCTCCTCGTTTACCAATTATTTTATGCAAACGTACAATGTGATTATTGATGAAACGATGATTCAAAACACTCTTGAAACCAATATGAACGAATCGCTTGACCTTTTAACGAGTAAGCTTTTTGTTTATGTTTTTTTATTGGGCGTAATTCCTTCTTTTATCGTCTTTAAGCTACCGGTACGCTATGGTACATTTAGACAAGAGCTCGCATCAACGCTTAAAGGAGTGGTGCTAAGTCTTTTGATGATTGTTATCATGCTTTTTAGTTTTAGTAAGTTTTATACATCATTTTTTCGTGAAAATAAGCCTCTTCGTTTTTACACGAACCCTACCTTTTATCTCTATTCCGCGGGTAAATATGTGCATGATACATTTTACAAGCGAGACAACACCTTGCAACCCTTAGGAAGAGATGCAAAGCTGGTAAAATCAACTCCTGAGACTCGTAAATTGACCATTGTTGTTGTGGGTGAAGCAGCGCGCGCAAACCGCTTTTCACTCAATGGCTATGAGCGTCAAACCAATCCTTTGTTAGAAAAAGAAGATATTATCAATCTTTCTAATATCTCTTCATGCGGAACTTCAACGGCAATATCGGTTCCTTGTATGTTTTCACATTTGGAGCGTAAAAATTACAGCGATAAAGTGGCAAAGAACAGTGAAAATGTTTTAGACATTTTGAAGCATACAGGGGTGAGTGTTTTATGGCGCGATAACAACTCTGATTCCAAAGGTGTGGCATTACGTGTGACGTATGAAGATTTTAGAACCGCTAAAACCAATACGCTTTGTGATGAAGAGTGTCGTGATGAGGGAATGTTAGTAGGGTTGCAATCGTATGTCGATGCACAAAAAGGAGATGTGATGATTGTGTTGCATCAAATGGGCAATCACGGTCCTGCTTACTACAAGCGCTATCCCAAAGCCTATGAGCGTTTTACCCCAACGTGTCAAACCAACCAAGTTGAACAATGCACTACTGAAGAGATAGGCAATGCGTATGATAATGCTATTTTGTACACAGACTATTTTCTCTCCAAAACCATTGCATTTTTAAAAGAGAATGATGAGCGTTTTGAAACGGCATTGATATACATGGCAGACCATGGAGAATCTTTAGGCGAAAAAGGACTTTACCTGCATGGAATTCCCTATTTTATGGCACCACGAGAACAGACACATGTGGGCGCTTTTGTCTGGCTTGGAGAAAAAAGTAAGCAAAAAATCAATCTTGAACAGTTCAAAGAAAAAGCATCATTAGACTACTCCCACGACAATCTTTTTCATACGATTTTAGGTCTGATGGAGATAGAAACAAGTCTGTACGATAAAACAAAAAATATAATTCCCAAAAAAGGAAATAAGTGAGAAATCAGCCTAAATACCATTTTTTTAAAAATACCCGTTATGCCTTGAATGGATTAAAAGATATTATTGCCAATGAAACTTCTTTTCGTTTAGAAATGATAATTGTTTTATGCCTTTTACCCGTCATCTTTTTTATTCCTTTGGAACTTTCTTATAAGCTTTTGATGTTTATAACGCTTTTAGGAATGCCTTTAGCTGAAGCGATTAATAGTGCTATAGAACGCGTGACAGACTTGGTAACACTCGAATATCACGAGATGGCTGGTCGTGCAAAAGATGCAGGAAGTGCGGTTGTGTTTTTGAGTATTGTGTTGTTTGTGGTTGTTTGGGGGGCATGTTTAATTAAGGCATTTTTATAGTCACTCTTTTGTGTTAAATTTGTGATACAATCACCTTACAAACGTTTTGTTGTAGGAGTGATAAAGATGACTATTAAGAAAAAGTTAATTTACGGCGCCTCAATGCTTCTTGTGATTATTATTGCGAGCAATATTTTTGCTTCTATGACCATTCGTTCTTTGATTGCTTCAAGTGAACTCTCGAATCTGAGATATCAACAGCTTTCTCAAATCCAGCGTTATGAACATACGATTACACAAGTAACCCTTCTAGCGATGGATATTATCGTGGATCAAAAAGAGGCTATTTCAAAAGAACGTATGAATGAGATGGTTCACTTTTTCAAAGAACTCAAAACCTTGCAAGCACAATTGGAAAAACTCTCCGATACTCCATCCGAAAAGCAATTAAGCTTAACGCTTCAAAAACAAGAAGAAACACTTGAAAAACTTTTTACACAAAATCTTGTCCAAACAATTGACAAAGGCTTAAAAGGTGATGATATCACAGAAGCATTAAATAAGCTTGACGATACCCTTGATGGACTTGAAGATGAGATGAGTCAAACATTAGAGCGCATTCGACATTCTGTAGAACAAGAACTTGATGAGGCTATGGATAGTTCAAAAAGTAGAGCCAACATCAGTATTTTTGCTATTGTCGCTTCAGGAGTTTTATTGGTTGCATTGGTTCTTCTTGGCGCTGTTGTTCTAGTGCGTTCCGTGCTTCATTCGATTTCAAAAATTCAGGTCATCTCTTTGGACTTAGCTAAAGGCAATGGTGATTTAACAAAGCGCATTGGTATTCAAGAAGCTGATGAAATAGGCGAAGTTTCTCGTAATTTTGACATGTTTTTAGACAATTTACAGCAGTTGATAGCTATGGGTAAAACAGCCAGTAGTGAAAACGTTGCTGTTTCAGGAGAGCTAAGCACGACAGCTTTAGAAATTGGGAAGCGCGTGGAAGATGAGGTAGCAATTGTTCAAAAAGCAGTGACAACAACCAATAAAATTAATAGCATTGTCAGAGAAAACTATGATGCAACGAAAAAAGTAGGACAAGAGATAGAAATTGCCAATCAAAAGTTAGCAGAGGCTAAAAAAATAATCCTTGATTTAAGTGATACGATTATGCAAAACAGCGCAAAAGAGTTAGATTTAGCCGATAAGCTCAATCACCTAAGTAAAGATACGGAACAAGTTAAAAGTGTCCTTAGTATGATTTCAGATATTGCGGATCAGACAAATTTATTGGCGCTTAATGCTGCGATTGAAGCGGCGCGCGCAGGAGAAAATGGACGTGGATTTGCGGTTGTAGCTGATGAAGTTCGGACATTGGCAGAGCGAACGCAAAAGTCACTTGTTGAGATTAATGCGACCATTAATGTGGTAGTCCAATCCATCATCCAAAGTTCTGAAGAGATGAATAAAAATGCAGCTTCTTTTAAAGAGATGACCCATCATGCAGAAGCGGTTAGCGGTTCCATCATTGAAGTGACACATGTGATGTCCAATGTTGTACATGCTACGGAAGATTCGATGCAGAGTTCTCAAAGTATCAATGATAGTATTATTGGTGTGATTCGAGAAATGCGTACCATTGATGAAACAAGTAGTAAAAATGCTCGCAGTGTTGAAGAGATAGCTGGTGCTGCAGAGCATGTTTATAAACTGACAGAAGAACTCAATAATGGATTGAGTAAATTTAGAACATAAGTATCAAAAAAAGAGAGACTTTTAGAAAAAATTAGATTTTTATCATATCTCTATGCTACTTTTTTGGTAGACTTTTTTAGTATATTATACAAAAAGTCTAAAAAATATAGGAGCAGGAAATGCAAGAACGAATACGCGTAGGCACATTAGATATTCATGCAAGTTTGTACGATTTTATAACCAACGAAGTTCTTCCACAAACGGGCGTGAGTGTAGAACAGTTTTGGAATGGATTTGAAAAAACCCTTCAAACGCTTTCACCGCAAAACAAACTCCTTTTAAAAAAACGTGATGATTTACAAGAACAATTAGACGCATGGTATAAAGTGCATCGTGGTAAAGAGCTTTGTTTTGAGACACATGAAGCTTTTTTACGCTCTATTGGTTATCTTGTGGATGAACCTAATCAAACATCGATTGACACGTTACATGTAGACCCAGAAATCGCTCTTATTGCCGCACCTCAATTGGTTGTGCCTGCTGATAACGCACGTTATGCACTCAATGCCGCCAATGCACGGTGGGGAAGTTTACTCGATGTCCTTTATGGCACCGATATGATAGAAGATGGTGCTCCCTTTGAAAAGAAAGGCAGTTACAATCCCAAACGTGGTGAGAAAGTGTTTGAACGTACGTATGCTTTTTTAGATGAAACATTTGCGTTGCAAGAGGGATCTTATGCGCAAGTTGTTTCCTTTTCTCTTGAAAATCAAACATTAGCCTTAACGCTATCATCGGGACAAATCACAGGTTTAAAAGAGCCTTCGCAATGGGTTGGGTACAGAGAAGAAGCAAGTAAACTATGCTCCGTGCTTTTAAAAAACAATGGTTTACATGTAGAAATAGAGCTTGATAAAGATAGCTTTATTGGGAAAACCAATCAAGCAGGTATTAAAGATGTGATTCTTGAATCAGCACTTAGCGCCATTCAAGATTGTGAAGATTCTGTTGCGGCAGTCGATGCGGAAGATAAAATAAGAATTTACCGTAATTGGAACGGAATGATGAAAGGGGATTTATCGATTTGTTTTGAAAATAAAGGCAAAACGATAGATCGTACCCTCAATCCTGATAAAAAGTTTTTAACACCAGATGGTAAAGCAATGAGTTTAAAGGGTAGGGTATTGCTTCTTGTACGCAATGTGGGCATTCATATGTACACGGATGCCATTACATGTAAAAATGAAAAGATACCTGAGGGATTTTTAGATGCGTTTGTCACCACGTTATGCGCAATGCATGATCTTCGCAAAAACGATGGTCTACGCAACAGTGTTCAAGGGAGTGTTTACATCGTAAAACCAAAATGCCACGGTCCAGAAGAGATAGCCTTTGTCAATACGCTTTTTGGTTCTGTTGAAGATGTGCTAGGGCTTCCTCGCTATACGATTAAGATGGGGATTATGGATGAAGAAAGACGCACAAGCGCTAATCTTAAAGCGAGTATTTTAGCCGCACGTGAGCGTGTCTTTTTTATCAATACAGGCTTTTTAGACCGAACAGGCGATGAAATTCATTCGGTGATGGAATTAGGTGCTGTTGTACCAAAAGAAGAGATAAAAGCCCAAAAGTGGCTTAAAGCCTATGAAGATCAAAATGTGGATGTAGGTTTAGCACTTGGCTTTAAAGGCAAAGCGCAAATTGGTAAAGGGATGTGGACGATGCCAGATGCGATGAAAAAAATGGTTGAGATTAAAATTGCTCATCCTCGCTCTGGTGCGACAACGGCATGGGTTCCTTCCCCAACAGCCGCTACATTGCATGCGTTGCATTACCATCAAGTAGATGTTGTATCGCTTCAAGAGACGTTAATGCGACGCCAAAAAGCTTCGCTTGAAGCTTTATTAACACCGCCTTTACTCACATATACACTCACACAAGTGCAAAAAACAAAAGAGATTGAAAATAACATCCAAAGTATCTTAGGCTATGTTGTGCGTTGGGTTGACCAAGGCATAGGGTGTTCAAAAGTGCCTGATATCAACAATATAGAGCTGATGGAAGATCGAGCAACGCTTCGAATTTCGAGTCAGCACATCGCTAACTGGCTCCATCATGGGTTAGTGACACGTGAGGAGGTGAGGGTGGCTTTTGAAAAGATGGCGGTTATCGTTGATGCTCAAAATAGCAAAGATGCAAACTATAAGCCGATGGCGCCAGATTTTGACAAGAGTATTGCATTTCAAGCGGCACTTGATTTAGTGTTTGATGGGCGCAATCAAGCCAATGGCTATACAGAATTTATTTTACATGTAAAAAGGCAAGCGGTTAAAAACAGAGAGTAAAACAAGCACCTTGGGCACTGTTGTGAACACGCAGTGTCCCACCCATATGTTGCTCCACAATCATCTTTGAGATGTAAAGTCCTAGCCCAATGCCCTTGCCTTGCTCTTTTGTGGTAAAGTAAGGCTCAAAAATTCGCTCTAAGACACTCTCATCTATACCACCGCCATTGTCTTCAATCATAACACAAGAAGCTGATGTTGTCATGGTAATCTTACCATCGAGATGTTTGCGCTCAATGATAGCATCTCGTGCATTGCTAATAAGATTGAGCAAGACTTGTTGGAACTCACTTTTAAAGGTATAAAGCGAGAAGTCTTCTCCTAAAAGTTCGATGTCGATAAAGTAATTGCGTAGTTGAGCAGATTGAAGGTGGAGTGTCTCGGTGATGGTTTTGTGAACACTAAAGCTTTGTTTTTCTTTATCGATACGAAAGAAATTACGAAAATCATCAATGGTTTTGCTCATGTACTCAATAATATTATGATTGTGTGTCACAAAAGAGACGATAAATTCTTCATCGACCAAGCCCTCTTGGTAGTCATCTTCAAGATTTTGGATATTGATGCTAAGGGCATTGAGCGGTTGTCGCCATTGATGTGAAATAGCGCCTATCATTTCTCCCATGGCTACGAGCTTATGCTGTTGTCCTAACATTTGATTTTTCTGCTCAATTTCTTGAACGTGCATTTGCACGCGTTGCTCAAGGTTGCTTTGGAGTTGTTTATACTCGGTAATATCCACAACAAAACTAATACGAACTTTTTCGCCTTTCCAATAGCTATTTACTCCTCTGGTATAAGCGGTAAAAAATGTGCCATCTTTTTTGATGCTCAGTACTTCATGGGGTGGGAGTTGGGATGAATCAAATCGCCTGGTCACAGATTCAAGAAAATCTTCGTGAACTAAAGCACTGTAATGCAAGCCTTTAAACTCTTTTTTACTGTAGCCAAAAATATCAACAGCGGCTTGGTTGACCATAATGCAGTGCATGGTCTTATCAAAAAGGATAATCCCCTCAATGGTTGATTCAACAAGTACTTCAAAGCTATTCACTGCTTTTTTAAGCTGAGTGTTATAATGTGAAACGATAAGATAGCGGTAAACCATAAATAAAATAAGCGCTAAAGCAATCAGCCCAACTTGTACAACAAGTGTATAATTTGGCTTTTGCTCATAGGTGCGACTAATCCAACGGTTAATGATTTCTGTTTTAACCTGTTCATCAACGGCTTTAATTGCTTTATTAAAAACTGAGAGTAAAAGAGGCTCGTCGTTACGCACCCCAATACTTAGGTGCCATTTTTCATCAAATTTACCATTGATTTTCAAGCTTTCAAAGGCGTTTTTTTGAACGGCATAGGCAAGAACAGGAAGTGGGTCGATATAACCAAAAACAATGCCTTTGCGTACAAGATTAAAGCCTTCTTCTAGTGTGTCTACTTCGATAAATTGTAGCTTAGGATAACGGTTTTGAAGAAGCTCACCAAAAGCATACCCTTTAACAATCGCTAGTTTTTTATCTGAAATAGTATCCATTGAGTCGACAAATGATTTATCATTCGTCGTTACAATAGCAACTGAGTATTGCAACGAAGGTTCTGTGAAATTAAGAAAGGCTCTGCGTGCAGGTGTGTCGATGGCAGAGGAGATAATGTCGCACTTTCTTTGCTTGGCAAATTCAAGAGATTGTGCCCAGCTTTGCGTGGAGATAAGAACGATGGGTGTTTTAAGTAACGAGGAGATGTGACGCATATAATCACCCACCATACCAATGTGTTCGTTATTGTTATCTTTTTCAAACGGGAGCCAATCGGGGTCAATACACATTGTGATTTCATATTTTTTGTCTAAATAATTTCTCTCTTCAGCGTTAAATGAAACGCCGTAAAGATTTACATGTAAACCCAGAAGAACTATCAGCCAAATAAAGCATTTTCTCACAAAAGTTCAACCCGATTGCGACCAAAAATCTTTGCTTTATACAAAGCCTCATCGCAACGCGAAAAAAGTGTTTTGTAGGTATCTTCTTCTGAAGCTTTGGTCAGTCCAATGCTGACCGTGATATTTCCTGCAATAGGGTGTGTGAGTGTTTCAATTTTACAACGCAACATCTCAACCACTTTTTTTGCCTTGAGAATGTCTGTTTCGCTCATCATCAACACAAATTCTTCTCCACCCCAGCGTGCAAAAATATCCGTACTGCGGATGGAATGCATCATCTCTTTTGCGAGCATCACGAGCACTTCATCGCCAATTAAATGTCCAAAAGTATCGTTAAATTTTTTGAAATGGTCAATATCGATGAGTGCCACGCATAGAGGTCTCTCATAACGCTTAACCCGTAAAAGCTCACGCTCAAAATGGTTTTCAAAGGTATGGCGATTAAAGACTTTTGTGAGCCTATCGTGACTTGCATGGTGTTGAGCGTCCAGTCGTGAGGCTTGCAAAGAAGTCACGTCGGTAAGGGTGATGATAAAAAGCTCCTCATCGACATGCTCAACGTTGTCAATGTTAATATAAAAAGCCGTAGGCCCCTCGGAAGTAATAATCGAAACAAGCCTCATATCACTTTGGCTCTCATCATAGCGCTTTAAAAACTCTTCAACACTCTTTCCATAGAGATAATGAGGATGTTCTACAAAAAGGTCTAAAAAAGCGTTGTAACGTTCAAAAAAACTCTCCCAATCTTGGGTATAAAGCATCTCCCAAAAAGAGTGAGAGGCGAATTTAATCGTTTTAAAATCAGTGACAATCGTAACATTGGATTGGCAATTAAGAATTTGCTCTAATAATAAACTCTGTTCTTTCATCTGCTTTTGAAGGCTGATTTGTTTAGAGAGTTGATTGATTTTGGTTTGAAGATTTTTTTTATGGATAGGTTTGAGTAAATACCCATCGATGTGAAGCTCCAGTGCAGGTAGGGTGTATTCTGCTTCACTGTAGGCGGTGGTAAAAATAAGCACTTGGTCTGGGTTGATTTTTTTAATGGCTTGTGCAAGCTCGATACCACTTTTACGGGGCATTTTGATATCGGAGATGACAATATCAGGAGAGTGTTTTTGAAAAAGTTCAAAGCCTTCAAAGCCATCATTGGCTACATAGAGTTCTTTAGCGTAGCGCTTGAGTGCTTTAGCATAGCCAAGCCTTACTTCTTCATTGTCTTCAACATACAAAATGGTGGCCGTTTTGAGATAATCACCCATATGTTTTCTCTGTGTGGAATGTAGGGTTTACTATAAGTCAAAGGATATTAAGAAGTGCTGAAAAATAGAAAAAAAAAAGAAGGAGCAAAAAAGATGCTCCTTTTGGAAATTATTTGAGTGTTTCGATGTATTTTGCTAGGGAGCTAATTGCTTCTGCATCAAGATTTTTCACTTGTCCAGTCATAGTACCTTTAAGTGGGCCACCATAACTGCCATCTTTGTAACCATTGAGTGCGGCAGTGGTTTTACTAGCGCTCCAGCCTTGAATGATTTGAGATTTATTGAGGGCTGCTTTTTCACCTTTAGCGCCATGACAGGTGGCACATGTCTTATACAAAGTCGCCCCATCGGCTGCAAATATTGAAGTCGCCCAAATAACACTGGCTAAAAAAAATACCTTTTTCATAATAACTCCTTAATAAAATAATAAGAGAAGTATAATGAAAAAATGTGAATCTATCGTGAAATAAAAAAGAAACTTTTTTATTTTATCTTTCCAAAAACTTTGTACGTTTCCCAATATTCTTGCAAAGCATTTTGCAGTTCTTTATCTGTGAGGGTGGTGCGTTTTTTAACGCCAATACGGCTGATAAGCCAAGGCTCCAAAATAGAATTTTCAGCCTTAGGGTCTTTTAAATAATCCATCATCGCACGTTTGACCTTTTCTTCGGAACTGTACTTAAGTAAGTAGCGAAAAAAGAACTTATCGAGTGTGATTGTCATGCCTTCATGGCATGAAACACAGTTGTATTCGTAAAGTGTTTTGGCGTGAAGGCTTATCGATAAAGCAAAAATCAATAGAAGTTTTACCATGAAATAACGACCTCCGTGCCTTCGTTGAGTTGTGAAGAAATATTTACATGTAAATCATACTCTTTGGCGATTAGTGCGACGATATTAAGCCCGATACCAAAGCCGCCCACACTGGTATTAAAACGTGAATAACGCTCAAACACCAATCCCAGCTTCGCCTCTTCAATACCCACACCAGAGTCTTTAATGTTCAGTGATTTCGCATGAACGTCGATACGAATGAGACCACCGATTTTATTGTATTTGATAGCATTGGAGAGAATATTATCAATCACTTTAGATATTTTTTTTCGGTCAATCAACAAGATAGGTTTTGCTTCATAGTGTGTGCTTAAGGAAAGTTTTTTAGACTCAATGAGCAGTGAAAAGTACTCTAATCGCTCTTCTAGGAGTGATGTTAAACACACCTCTTCGTTTTGTGACATCACGCGGTGGGAGAGGACAAGGTAGGTGAGGTCATCGTAAAGATTTGAGATGGTTTTAGAAGCGATGGTGATACGCTTTATTTTCTTTGCTAAGGAGGGTTCAAGTGCCTCAATATCAATCATTTCGATATTGGTTAAGATGGCATTGATGGGAGTATTTAGCTCATGCGTGGTGTCTTTGATAAAACCATCGAGCAAACTGATAGCTTGACGCATTGGGCGCAAGAGCAGCGCAAGCAAAAAATAACCAATAAGCACTAACACACCAAAAATCAAGCCACCATAAAGAAAGAGTTTTTTATGAACACGCTCTTCCCATTCAAGAGGTGCTGGGATTTCTAAAACGATATAGCGTGCGCCCACATAGTAAAATTCTAGCTCTTTCACAAAATAGAGAAAACCGTTTTTAAGATAAATATCTTCGTAAAGATTGACATTTTTTGAGGTGAGGGTTGAGAAGATTTCTTTAAGACTGCTATCGTAAATGGCTGAGTTAAAACGCTCATCTCGTGGATAGGTTTGGTCTTTATCAAAATTTACATGTAACGATTTTAACAGAGCAATTTGCTCATTGGTGAGTGAAGAGAGATACTCTCGTTTGCTTTGCAATAAGAGCTCTCGTTGTGAAGCATAATAAAGCATAGCAACAAACACCAAAATCAGCAGTGTTAAAAAAGCGTAGAGGGCAAGAAAGGACAAAAGAGTCTTTTTCTCACTGGCTCGTAAATTTGTATCCCAGTTTTTTAAGATTAACAATGCGGTCTTTCCCTATGATTTTGCGTAAATTTTTAATGTACGTGCGCAAGGCATCGTCACTTCCCTCTTCTTCGTATTCCCATACATGCGACATAATAAACGCATGAGTGATAATTTCATTGGGTTTTTGTAAAAAAAGTTTGAGCAAAATAGCTTCCTTCTTTTGCAATTGAACAGGCTGGTTATCAACCAATAAAGTGTTTGTATTCGTATCAAAAACAACACTTTCGGAAAGCGAAAGAGTGCTTTTAGGTGAGTGAAAAAACTCTCGTTTTAAAATGCTCTCAATGCGAAAAAGAAGCTCTTTTAACGCAAAAGGTTTACGCACATAATCATCGCATCCACTCTCATACCCTTCTTCCACATTTTCAATGGCATTGAGGGATGTAAGAAAAATAGCCGGTGTTGTATTTCCTTCTTTACGTACTTTGGAAAGTAGGTCAAATCCGTTTAGTGAGGGAACATTGACATCCAGTAAAAAGAGGTCAAAATGGTGCTCAAACATTGCCTCTTCTGCCTCTTCTCCATCAAAAACAGCCAGCACTTCATAGCCTTTGGATTCTAGAAACTCACACACCGTTTCGCTAAGGTTAGTGTCGTCTTCGAGGAGTAAAAGGCGCTTTTTCATAGCTTATTTTCGTACCTCATTGACCCATTTTGCAAGGCTTTTAATCACTTCTGCTGTTGCAGCATTAAAGGCTTCAACAGCACCCACAGCACCGTTAGTATTTGTAACCTCTTTTTTGGATGAAAGTTTGACACTGCCAAGGACTTGACCGCTTTTAAGCTCAACCAAACGGAAACGCAGGCTAACATAAACATGTGAGCGCCCATCTTCCCCAAACACCTCTTCAAAATTTTGAAGAACAGGTTCTAAGACAAGGTTATTGGATGCCATAGAAGTTCCTGAGATGACAGAGCCAAAATGATTTTGATCTTGCAGGGCTTCTGTGAATAGGTGTTGTAGTTTTAAAGGGGGTGTTTCACTCCATAAACCATACTTATACGGTTGCATAGCGCCTTCTTTCTTGTACAAAATCGCTCTGCTGTTCAAACCACTTGTTGTATCAACACGGGCGACTTTTAAAACATCGTTATTAGGCGTGCTAAAGCGTTCAAGCTTTACCATAGGTTCAAGTGAGTAATTATAAGGTTTAATGGCACTTTCTTTCACACTACAACCTGATAAAAAAAGCAGTGCAAAAAAGGTGATAAAAGATGATGGTTTCATTAAGGTCTCCTTGTTTCATTAGGGGCTGGGTGGATCGTTTCTGACTTAAAGAAAAGATCACTAGGGCTATCGTTGAGGTGGTCAATCAGTGCTTTGGTTTCAATGGTTAAAATGCGTAACTCTTCTAAAGTACTTTGTAAAGGAATCAGATTTTCTTTGACTAAAATATCAATGTCAAACGTGCCTTGTTGCATCTTAGCGTCTAAGCCACTCATGACCGTTTTAACGCTTTGCGATGCCTCTTTGACTTTACTCATCATCTCAATTCCTGTACTATCAACAGCGTTACGAAAGGAATGTGACATCTCTTTTACGCCATTTGCCGCTTCAATCGCCGCTTTTTCAAAGACAACGGCTTGTTTTAAAATCTGTGCAATTTCTTTATTATTGGCTTCAATATTTTCAAGTGTTTTAGCGGTCGAAGAGGTTATTTTTGCGCTATTTTCGATAATCGCTTCAAGGTTTTTAATATTTTTTTCACTCATAACTTCTTCTGCCCTTTCAAAAATCTTTTCCGCTTTAGCACTGATGGAAGTGATGGTTTTATCTAGACGAGAAAGGGTTGAAGGACGGGAGGGAATGATGCCATATTCTTCTGATTTTGAACCGGTTTTCAGCTCTTTTGCTTCATTGGTTCCACCTTGAAGTTGGATATAGCTAAGTCCTGTGATACCTTGTGCTTCAATTAACGCATACGTGTCTTCTTTGATGGGAGCACTCTCCTCAACACGAATGGTGACCAAAACTTCTTCAGCATTTTGAGGGTTAATCGTAATGCCTCTGACTTCACCGACTTGTACCCCTCGAAGTTTGACAGGCGCTTTGTCATTGAGTCCTGAAACAGACTCTTTGGTGGCGACTTTGTAAAATTTAAAATTGCCTTTATCTGAATAATTTCCTAGCCAGACAATTGAAAAAACACCGGCTATGAGCAAGACAAAGACAAAAAGTCCGACCAAAATATAACTTAATCGATTTTCCATAGAAGCCTCAGTTTAAAAATTTTTGTAATGTTTCATCGGTTGTCTCTTTTAAGAGATCCATTGTACCATCAAAGAGTACTTTTTTATTGCCAAGAATGACAAAGCGGTCTAAAACGTTTGCAATTGTATCTTTATCATGTGTTACCATAACGACGGTGATGCCTAATGTTTCACGAAGTGCTAAGATTAACTCATCAAAGGCGCGTGCACTGTGTGGATCAAGCCCAGAAGTCGGCTCATCCAAAAAAAGCAATTTAGGATCAAGCGCTAAAGCACGTGCGAGTCCTGCACGCTTTTTCATTCCACCGCTGAGTTCTGAGGGGAACATGGTAGCAACTTTTGGAGGGAGCCCAACCATGGAAAGTTTCATCATTGCTGATTCTTGTGCGAGCTCAAAAGGGATATCGGTGTATTCTTGCATGGCGATCATCACATTTTCAAGAATGGTAAGAGAGGTAAACAGTGCTCCAAATTGGAAAAGAACACCCCATTTTTGGCGCAAAAGCTGTTTGCCTGTAGCATTGAGCTCACCCACATTTTCTCCCAAAACATGCATACTTCCGCCACTGACACGTTGCAATAAAATCATCTCGCGAAGTAAAGTCGTTTTTCCGCTCCCGCTCCCCCCTAAAAGACCAAAAATTTCTTTTTCATAAATCTTGAAATTAACGCCATCATGGATTACATGCTCGCCAAAACGGGTGATGATATCGCGTGCTTCAATCAGTGGATTCATAGTCCAAGCTCCGTTAGTAAAACAGAGATGATAGCATCCATAGCAATCACCCAAAAAATAGCATTGACCACGCTAATAGTGGTGAACTTACCGACACTCTCCGTACTGCTATCAATTTGAAAACCACGGAAACAGCCAATGGTTGCGATAATCGCTCCAAAAATAGGTGCTTTTACAAGCCCAATAATAAGGTGTTTGAGTGCTACAGTCTCTTTGATGCGGTCGATAAACTCGACAAAATTAACATCTAGCCTTGAGGAGGCGACAACCATCCCTCCAAAAACAGAGACAACGTCGGCAAAAAAGACTAACAGTGGCAACGAAATCATGAGTGCAAAAAGGCGAGGCAAAACCAAAAAATCCCAAGGAGAAAATCCCATAGAGCGCATCGCATCGACTTCATCGGTAATTTTCATGACACCAATTTGTGCAGTGTACGCAGAAGCACTGCGTCCTGCTACAACGATGGCTGTAATAAGTGGAGCCAGTTCTCGAACCGCTGAGATAGTCACCATCTCCACAATAAAAATATTGGCACCAAATTTTTCAAGCTGAGTGGCACCTTGGTAGGCAATAACCACACCAATAAGAAATGACGTGAGTAAAATAATTGGAATAGCCCCAGCTCCACTTTGCTCGATATGATAGAGCATCGCACGAAGGCGAATGGAAAAAGGGTTAAGAAGTGAAGCACTCACATGATGCGTGAGTTCTCCTGTAAATGAAAAAAAAGAAGAGAGCGTTTTATAGCCTTCAACCATTGTTTTTCCGACATTTTCTAAAAAATCAAGAATAACATTTTTGGGCTCATGCGGAAGTTCTTCTTTGGGAAAATGTGTATCACAAATTTCAAAAAGCTTTTGAAAATGTTCATCTTTATGAAGGAGCGTGATGGAAGCTGATAGGCTTTTGAGTCGATGAAGATAGTGCAAAATAAGCATAATTCCATGTGTATCAAACGCTTCAATCTCTGAAAAATCAAATTGATAGGAAAATGAAGATTGTAGAGGTAGGTGCAAAAAACTTTTTTCCAAAGAAGAAACAGCCTCTTTTGTCCATGCGCCCTCGAAGCGGAGTGTGAGAGCATTATTGTGTTGTGAAAGCTGAAGTGCGGAGGCTTTCTTCATCGTGTAGACACCTATTTTTTACTTATTATAACATAAATTGATTACTCAAAATGGCATAAGGGTGATTTACATGTAACGTGTTATAATCAATCACATTATGAAAAAGTTCTTCAAGGAGAAACGTATGAAGCATGAGAGTATCACATTAGGTGGCGGATGTTTTTGGTGTTTAGAAGCTATTTTTTCACAAATAGAAGGTGTCATAGAGGTTGTCAGTGGGTATGCAGGAGGTGAGGTAGAAAATCCTACGTATGAGCAAGTCTGTCGTGGGACGACCCATCATGCGGAAGTCGTGCATATCACTTTTGATACGACCATCATCTCTTTTGATGAAATTTTAAAAATCTTTTGGCTTATCCATGATCCTACAACACTTAATGCCCAAGGGAATGATGTAGGTACACAGTACCGCTCAGTAATTTTTTACCATGATGAGAGGCAAAAACAAATAGCGATAGCTTCAATAAAAAAAGCCTCAGAAGCCTTTACGAAGCCTATTGTTACAGAGGTTCTTCCCCTGCCTCATTTTTACGAAGCAGAAGCCTACCATCAGCACTATTTTCAGAATAATCCTCATCAAGGGTATTGTTCGTTTGTCATTGCTCCTAAACTGAAGCACTTTAAAGAAGTGTACAAAAAGATGGCTCACTAGCTTTTACATGTAAAGAATTAAAAGGAGTGAACAAGCCCTCGAATACCATCAACAAACATTTGCACGGACATGATTAGAAGGAGCATTCCCATCAATTTTTCTAAAGCTAAAAGACCTTTTTCACGTAAAAGTTTGTACAACAGCGGGGAGAGATACATGATGATAGCGGAGGCAAACCATGCGAGTAAAAGAGCAACCAATAATCCTCCAAAATGAGAAGCGTGTGATTTGCTTAAAACCAAAAGGGTTGCAAGTGTGGAAGGGCCAGCAATTAAGGGCATCGCGATGGGAACAATAAAAGGCTCTTTAGATGTTCCATAAAGCCCACTACTCCCTTCACTTCCAGGGAAAATGAGTTTAATACCAATGACAAAAAAGATAACAGCCCCAGCTATTCGTACAGCATCCGTTTCAAGGTGAAAAAGGTTCAAAAACCCTTCTCCTCCCAATAAAAATAAGACTAAAATAGCAAGCCCAAAGAGCATCTCGCGAACGATGATGCCCTTTCGGCGCTCTAAATCCACATCTTTTAAAATAGAGAGGATGACGGGGACATTTCCAAAAGGATCAATCACCAGCATCAATAAAATAGCTGTCGAAACAATCGAAAATTCAGCACCCATTATACTGACTTATCAGGTTCTAAATTCAGAAAGTTTGAGGTTAAGGGTTTCTGTCATACGACTGAGGTGTTCAGCCGCACTGGCTATCTCTTCAACGCTTCGTGCATTTTGGCTGGAAATCTCATTGATTTTACTAACGCCATCAATCATATATTCGATATCTTTACCTGTTTTGAGGTAATTCTCAGCCGTATTGTCTGAAACTTTTGTTGCATTTCCCATAACGTTGAACATATTGTTGATTTTTGATTCGACACCACTTGCTGTCGTAGCTAAAGATTCAACTTTTTTAGAATTGGCAGTCATCTGCTCAGAGCTATCGACAATGGCTTGAACGATAACATTAATCGTTGCGTTAATCTCTTGTAAACTCTTTTGTGTACGCTCTGCTAGTTTGCGTACTTCATCAGCCACAACCGCAAATCCTCGTCCATGCTCTCCCGCACGTGCCGCTTCAATCGCTGCATTGAGGGCTAAAAGGTTTGTTTGGTCGGCAATATCACCAATAACAACCAAAATATCTTTGACTTGAGCCGCGTCTGAGCTGAGTTGTTGGATTTTATGTGCAAGCTCAATTTCTGTTGCAGCACTTTGCTGAATATCACTTGTGAGTGCTAAAATGGCATTGTTCGCTTCTTTGAGATAGCTATTGGCTTTTAAAAGTTCTTCTTTGCCATGTTTTGCCTCATTCATACCTTCTGACATCTCACTCTTGAGGGTATTGGCTTTTGATGTTGTCTCGCCTACGATTTCCATCGAAGTTTCAACGGAGCGTCCTACATGTAAAGAGGTCGATGAGAGTTCATTGGAGATAGAAGAGTTCTCATTGGCAAGATTTTTAGCCTCACTAATAAGAATGCGCACTTTCTCAATAAAACGGTTAATGCTTTGGCTAGCTTGGGCTATTTCATCATGCCCTTCAACTTCTAAGGTACGGGTCAAATCTCCATCACCGCTGGAGAGATTGTCTGCTCTTGCAATGAGTTTATTCAGTGGCGTGGTAATGGTTTTGCGTACCATCACAAGGGTAATCGCAATACCTAAAAGAATTAAGACAAAGGACATAATGACAAATGTGGTCATCTGCGCCACCGTGTTATTATGAATTTGAGCACGAAGTTTTGCAACCTCCGTTTCGACATTGTCAACATAAATGCCTGTGCCCATCATCCAATTATAGGGTGCAAAGGGTATTGAATAGGAGAATTTTAAGAAAGGCTGACCATCTTTGACTTTCGGAAATTCATAACCAACAATCCCTCCCCCTTTCTTAGCGGCTTCAAGAAGCTCTTTGAGAAAAAATTTCCCTTTGGAGTCTTTCACATCAATCATGTTTTTACCCTTAAGGGCTTTGTTGGTTGGAAGGAGCACATTGGTTCCATCCATCTCATAAACAAAGATATAGCCACTTTTATCATCAAAAAAACGCAATTCATCAAACTTATCTAAAATAGCCTCTTTGATTTTCTCATCAGGAATGCCTTTTTCCTTTTGTGTTTTATAAATCGCCATCGAGGTTTGATGCGCGATACTCATGATGGTTTTGAGTTCATTTTCATAAAAAGCGTAAGAGCTTTTTTGATACTCTTCTAAAAACATTTTCTCATTTTTCAGCGTATTAACGTATGAAATACCAATAATGGTGCTTCCCAAAATCGCCAATGAAAGAACTAATGTGATGAGAATACGCGTTGATATTTTCATTGTGTCTCCTTATTACTCGTATAACTTCCTCATTGTAACATATTCATGCCATTTTGTATTTAGTTAAAAAAGGTAGAATTTCGTTTTACGAAGAAACGGAGAGAGAATGTCTGCATATGTAACATTGTTAAAAAGCCACCCAACGCTTCGAAGACTAAGCGTCATTCAGCTGATTTGCTATTTTGGAGCGTGGTTTAGCCATATGGCGATTTACACCCTTTTGATTGAATTAAACGCACCTGTTTGGGTGTTAAGCTCTGCGGCGGCATTTACGTTTTTACCCTCGATGCTTCTAGCCCCTTTTAGTGGTGCGATTATTGATAAAGTCGATACGAAAAAATTTATGCTTTTTTTAACATTGATTGAAATTGTGACGGTCTTTTTTCTCATTTTTATCGATTCACTTGACTTTGTATGGGCTCTTTTGGGTTTGATTTTCATTCGTATGGGAACAGGAAGTATCTATTTTCAAACAGAGATGTCTTTGTTGCCTAAACTTTTGGATGACCATGATTTGAAAATCGCCAATGAAATTCACTCTATTATCTGGTCACTCTCTTATGCGCTTGGTATGGCAATTGCAGGATTTTACATTCATCACCTTGGAACCACAAGTGCTTTTATTGCCGACATGGTCATTTATACGATAGGTTTTTATCTGCTCTTAGGTCTTGATGTGCCCACCCTTGCCACCAAAAATGCTCCTGCTGTTTTAGAGATGATACGCAGTGGATACTATTACCTCAAATCTCATCCGAAGATTGTCCATTTAATTCTTTTGCATGCGAGTGTGGGATTGAGCGCTTACGATGCCTTAATTGCTCTTTTGGCGGATTATCACTACAAAGAAATTCTCTCTGTTGCGTTAGTTATGGGATTTATCAATGCTTCACGGGCTGTTTCGCTTGTACTAGGGCAATTTTTTTTAAGCCGTTGGACAAACCCTCAAACACTTTTTTGGATTTTTATCGCACAAGGATTGTCTATTATTCTGTGGGGATTATTGCAGTATGATTTTTATGTGAGTTTCATTGGTATCATGTTGTGCGGTTTGTTTACAACAACACTGTGGTCATATACCTATACGCTCCTTCAATACGAAACAGAACCTGCTTTTTATGGACGGGTGATTGCTTATAATGATATGGTGTTTATGGGGATGAGCACAGCGTGTTCATTTTTGATAGGTGCCTTGTTTGAAATGGGTTTTGCGTTATGGATGATAACCTGTTTTCTTGGGATTGGGTTTCTTTTTTTTGGATTTTATTGGAAGTGGATTCAAAGGTACTAAAAATTCACAAAGAGTTCACAATTTTTATTTATACTGCGGTATCAATAAAAGGAGTAACCCATGAAAACGTTAAAAATGGTATTTATCTCAATCCTTTTGGTTTTAAGTGGCGCGACAAGCGCTCACGCCATGGGCGATAGAGAACAAGGTGCTCTTCTTGGTGCTGGAGCTATTATATTACTTGGAAATTTATTAGGAGCAAATCAACAACCAACCCGTTATGTTGAAAGCCCTGTCTATTATGAGCCAAGACCGACAGTCATTTATAGAGAGCCGTATGTAAGAGAAAGAGTGATTATTATCGATAATCCTCCAAGACGACATCACCACCCTCATCACAGATACGATCGCTATGATAGTTACCGCTATTACCGATAATTTACCCAAAACGGTAGCATAAAAGTGCTACCGTTTTTGCAATAAAATAATCCTTTTTTCATCCGTTTTAATAACGTTTAAGCCACACCTATCTGCTAAAATTGTTATCGTTTTTGGTGTGTAAAAGGTAATGTGCGTAGGATCTCTTCGGTACCACCATGTCCAAAAATTTTCGACGGAATTATCGTGAAAGAGTGTCATAAGTGCAATATACCCTTGAGGTTTTAGATGTTGTGCTAACACATTCAATGTTTCTACGGGATTGTCTAAATGCTCAAAAACTTCCGTTGAAGTAATAAGGTCATACGCTTTGTTTTCAAAAACTCTTTGGGGTTGGTAGAATTTATCGTAACAATCAACACAAGCACCGCGTCGTTGTAATAAAGTACTTAAAACAGGAGTTGGTCCTGAGCCAAAATCTAGGCATGAAATATCTTTACATGTAAATTCTTTCCAGAAAAAATCCAAAAATGTTTCAAACATAGCCACATAACCTTCATTTTCAAGGCTATTATGGTGCTGGTCGTATTGTTGTTTTTCACGCTCTTCGCTTACGTTACACGCGTCTTCTTGTGCAATAAGCTGACACTCTGAACAATGCATATAACGTTGCGTAAAGCGATTATTCTCCCAAAGTTTTGTAGGAGATAAACATATTTTACAAAGCATTTTTAACTCTTTTTCGTATTTATTTGAAAATATCTATTTAAGTAAATATTTTTTAACTAAATTAAGCCATTTTATAAAAAAGTAGTGCTATTATATCCCTAAATTACCACGAAAGACTACAAGATGCGGATTCTTATAGCCATACTCCTTTTCTTTTTAACACTCATCGCTTTGCCTTATTATATCTACAATCAAAAATTTCAAAGCAATACTATTTTATTAGGCATGAGCGGTCCTTTTAGTGGGGGACTTAACAGTGTAGGTAATCAATTTTTAATGGGAGCAAATCTTTACCTTGCTAACTTGAACGAGCAAGGGGGTGTGTATGATCGTAAGATACGCATTATTGCTAAAGATGACCGTTATGAGCCTCGTATTGCGATTGAAAATGTCAAAGAATTAATCGAACAAGATAAAATTTTTGCTCTCTTTGGCGTTATCGGAACGCCTGTTGCTGAAGCTGTTTTTCCGATTGCTCAAGAAAAAAGAATTCCTTTTGTAGGTGCTTACACAGGAGCGGAATTTTTACGAAATCCCCCTAATCCCCTTGTTTTAAATGCACGTGCGGGTGATATGGACGAGGTTGAAAAGCTCATAAATTACTATGTTAACGAGTTAAATTTAAAAAAAATTGCTCTTTTTTACCAAAATGACGCGTATGGGCGAGCCGGTCTTAAAGGGGTTAAGAGCTCGCTTGAACGTCGCAATTTAGCGCTTGCTTGTGAAGGAAGCTATAAGCGCAACACGCTCTCCGTGGGAAATGCACTTTATGAGATAGAGCAATGTTACCCTGAGGTCATTTTAATGATAGGCTCAACCATGCCCGTTGGCGAGTTTATCAAGCGTGCACGAAAAAGTGAAAAGATAGACCGCAATGTTCATTTTGGACTCTTTTCATTTGTTGAGCCTCGTCAGTTGATTGATATGCTTGCAGAGGATGGTAAAGGCATTACGTTTGCGCAAGTGGTACCTTCTCCTTGGACAGCCGATGTAGATGAGGTAGAACATTATAGGCAACTTATGAAAAAATACCATCCTAAAGAAGCTTTGAGCCACGTCTCTTTAGAAGGGTTTTTCGCAGCAAGGATGATTGCTGAAGTGTTTAAAACCCTTGGTCCCTCATTTACAAAAGAAGAATTTATCAAACAATTAGCCAGCTTTTCAAAAAGCTTGGACGAAAAAGCGGTTTCAAAAAACAGAGATGAGCGATGTAAATGTTTGCATCGCGTTCATTTGAGTGAATATGTTGATGATGATTTTTTCTCCGTAGGTAAGAGCGATGACTAATCCCTTTGCTGATTTTATGGGAAGTATCAATGAGATGACCATTGCTAAAAAGACAACATTGCTCTTTTTAATTATGGTGACAGGGATGCTTTTTATTGGTAGTTTTGCTCATATGAGTATCAATCGTATTAAAAATAATTTTGATATTTTATACACCAAGCGTATGCTTCCTACGATTCGTTTGGAAAATCTCAAAGATATTTATACGGTCAATATTTTAGATACGATTCGAGATATTGAAAAGGGCATTATTAGTGCGCAAGATGGCAAGGTGATTATCGAATTAGCACAAGAATTAAGTCAAATTGAACTTTTAGAGTATAAAAACTCTTTGAGTATTGATGAGAGTGATTGGTTGATTAAGCTTGCACGTTCATGGGGACTTTTCAAGGAAGGGGCTAAAAATGATGTCCAAGCCAAAGAAGAGAGTAGCTCTATCGATAAGATAGAGATAAAAATGCATACCATTGATGGTATTTTATATAAAATGTTTAATTATTTTGAAACCTCACAAACCTTTGAGGCGTATGAAACACTTCAAGATGAGCTTTATCCCAGCGTTTACTCAATCAATATTGATATTACAGGCTTAATTCATCTTAATTTTCACAGTGCAAAAGAGGGGTTTGCAAAGACGGAAGTGGTGTATGACAATACCTTTGAGTGGATTGTTGTCGTAACCATAGGAACGATTGCCTTTGCGGCACTTTTAGCCATCGTATTGCTTCAAAATATTCGTCTTTTACATACACGATTAGCCAATATGGTAGATGTTAAAACTAAAGAATTACAAGAGTTAAATCGTGGGTTGGAAGAGCGCATTGCGCATGAAGTGGAGCTGAGTCGTAAAAAAGATGAAATTATGTTTAGACAATCCCGTCTAGCGTCGATGGGTGAAATGATAGGCAACATTGCGCATCAGTGGCGACAACCACTAAACGCAATGGTACTCATTATTCAAAGCTTTCAAATGAAGCGGATGGCTGGGTTAGAATTAAGCGATGCGTTTATTGACCAACAAGCAAAAGAGGGTATTGCATTAGCTTCTTTAATGTCTCGTACGATTGATGATTTCCGTAATTTTTTCAAGCCCAATAAAACTGCGGAAGAGTTTAGCCTTAAGAAGTCTGTTCTTTACAGTATGCAATTGGTTAAAGAGTATTATGCGAAAGCAGGCATTGAGATGTATCTTAATTGCGCGTCAGATATTCACATCACAGGATATCCGAATGAATTTTCTCAAGTCATTATGAATCTTTTTTCCAATGCCAAAGATGCACTTGAAGAGAGTCAGCCTGCATCAAAGTGTATTGAAGTGGTGATTAGTAACCAAGCTGGCAATGCAATGATTAGTGTGATCGACAATGGTGGTGGGATTAGTGATACGGTGAGAGATAGGATGTTTGAACCTTATTTTACCACCAAACATAAATCCTCAGGTACAGGCATAGGACTTTATATGTCACAGCAAATTATTGAAAAACAGATGCAAGGAACCATCAGTGGTACCAACGTAAGTTATGTTTTTCAAAACGGCGAAATGTGTGAACGTTGTGCCATGATAACGATTTTAGTGCCTATCCAAACATCTCAGGGTGAAAACGAAAAATAAGTAAAAAACAAGAATGGAGGGAAAAAGAGATGGATTTTAACAGTCTACGAGAGTGTGTTGTTTTATATGTTGAAGATGAAAAATCTGTTCGTGACCAAACGCAGATGATTTTAAGAGATTTTGTCAAAGAAGTACACTTGGCTTCTAATGGAGAAGAGGGGTTACGATTAGCACTTGAAAAAGAGATAGATATCATCGTAACAGATATTTTGATGCCAGGTATGAATGGAATCGATATGCTTAAAAAGCTTCGCAATGAACACAATCGTAAGATTCCAGCCATTATTACAACTGCTTTTACGGAAACAGAGTATTTGATGGATGCAATTTCGTTAAAGGTGGATGGGTTTATTATGAAGCCTATCAATGTACGAGATTTAATTAGTAATATTTACACTGTTATGCTCCCTAAAATGCACAATAAAGAGATGCAAGGATGCTCTTTCATCGTTGAAGGTCTTGCGGCACTCATCGGTGGTAAGAAAATTGAGATTTTAAAATATATTATCAACCATTTGGATGAAAACAAGGTTTTTAACGGCTCGTATCAAGATATCATTGATAGCATTGGTGTGAGTAAACCAACAGTGGTACATATGTTTCAACAGCTCATCAAAGTTGGCATCTTGGAAAAAATCAAAAACAAACAGTATCGTTTTAGAAATACTAAATTGATAGGAGAAGAGTAATCATGATAAAACGATGGATAGTAGCACTACTGCTTAGTGCAAGTGCTCTTTTAGCGAGTAATCACGTTGTGTTTGAGACAACGGAGGGAAAAATTGTTTTTGCATTAAAACCTGAAATTGCGCCAAAAGCATGTGAAAATTTTGTAGGATTGGTTCAAAAAGGATACTATGACGGCGTCTCTTTTCACCGTGTTATTCGAGGGTTTATGATTCAAGGTGGAGACCCTAGTGGTACGGGTCGAGGCGGTCAGTCTATCTTTGGAAGATCGTTTGAAGATGAGTTCAAACCCAATGTCGTTTTTGATAGAGCAGGGCTTTTAGCTATGGCAAATGCAGGGCCTAATACCAATGGAAGTCAGTTCTTTATCACCACCGTTCCCACCCCGCACCTCAATGGGAGACATACGATTTTCGGTGAGGTTGTTGAGGGCATGAATGTGGTGCGTAAAATCGAAAATAGCGAAGTGGATATGCGCAGTAAGCCACAAAAACAACAATTAATTCTCAAAGCATATTTAAAATAATTTAAGATACAATAGCCGAAATTTGAAATAAAATGAGGAGTGGCAATGAAAAAAATTGAAGCAATTATCAAACCTTTTAAACTCGAAGAGGTCAAAGACGCACTTGCAGGTATTGAAATTACGGGTATGACTGTCAATGAAGTCAAAGGCTATGGAAGACAGCAAGGACATTCAGAACTTTACCGTGGGGCTGAGTATGTTGTAGACTTTTTGCCTAAAATCAAACTGGAAGTCGTTGTCGCTGATGAAAATGTAGACAAAGTGATTTCGACCATTGTAGAAGCTGCAAAGACCGGTAAAATAGGCGATGGAAAGATTTTTGTGACCAACGTTGAGAAAGTTGTACGTATTCGAACAGGTGAAGAAGACGAAGACGCTATCTAAACTTTAAGTTTGGTGATTATTTTTTAATCACCAAACCTCTCCTCTTTTTTGTAGAATAATCCATCAACATCATCTTACAATAAGGTTACATGTAATGGACGCTGCTCATTTACACTATGTCATTGACACACTCTTCTTACTTTTTGCCTCCGTTTTGATTATTCTCATGGTTCCAGGTTTTGCAATGCTAGAAGCTGGACTTGTACGAACCAAAAACGTCGTTGCCGTTTTAACAGGCAATGTCATGCTTTATGCCATCACCTCTTTTATCTTTACATTGTGGGGATACAATGTGATGTTTGGAGGCTCAGGCTTTTTTTTAGAAGGTGTAAGCGTTGAGGGTTATAGTCCTTATGCTTATTTTTTCTTTCAAATGGCATTTGTGGGTAAAACGGTTTCTATCATGAGTGGAGGGGTGAGTGAGCGCATTCGTATCGTTCCGTTTATGATTTTTGCTATTTTGATGAGCGGGGTGATTTATCCCATCGTTGGCAATGCCATTTGGGGTGGTGGATTTTTAAAAGAGGTGCATGATTTGGCTGGTTCGACCGTTATTCACTCGGTGGGTGGCTGGGCACTGTTGGCAGGCATTTTGGTGTTAGGTGCGCGTCGAGGTAAATACACCAAAGAAGGACATGTAAGACCGATTCCTGCTTCAAATATTCCGCTCGTTACCCTAGGTGCGATGCTTCTTTGGATAGGTTGGTTTGGGTTTAATGGTGGGAGTGCCTTTCATATTGCTACGAGTACAGAAGCGGCTGATTTGGTGGGATTGATTATTGTCAATACCAATACAGCAGGTCTAGCAGGTGCGATTATCGCTGCGTTTATTGTCTATTTTCAGTATAAAAAGCTTGATATCACGATGATTTTAAACGGTGCATTGGGCGGATTGGTCGCTATTACAGCAGGTGCTGATGTAGTGGGGCTTTGGCAGCCTATCGTGATTGGTGCTATTGGTGGGGCATTGGTTGTACTTGCCGTTCCTTTGTTTGATAAGTTTAAGATAGATGATCCTGTGGGTGCCCTTTCTGTGCATTTAGTCAATGGTATTTGGGGAACAATCGCCGTAGCGCTTTTTGCAGATTTTTCACTTTTGACTCAGCTTAAAGGCATTGCTATTACAGCCCTTTTTGTTTTCCCTCTTTCTTATGTTGCCTTTGTGATTATCAAAAAGGTCGTTGGTCTTAGAAGTGACGAAGAACATGAGTATGTGGGACTTGACCTTGAAGAGTGCGGGCTTGAAGGTTACCCTGAATTTATCAAATCTAAGGTTTAATCTCTTTTTACATGTAAGGAAGAATCCTTACATGTAATTTTAGCCCATCGGATATAAAATCTCTTTTTGTACTGTTTCTATTTCACGTAATATCTCAGCGCTTAGTTTTATCTCCAATGCTTTAAAACTCACCTCAAGCTGGTTCGCATAGCGTGCTCCAATAATCGTTGAGGCAACAAAATCAAAATGCATGCTCCAACTCACCGCAAGCGTAACGGGATGCATGTCATATTGTTTAGCAATCTCTAGGTATTTAGCCGTTGCTTTAAGCGTTTTGTCATTGACAAAGCGGTGGTACATCGCTTTTTGGCGAGACTCTTTTGCGTGAAGATACTCTCCAAAACGGCTTTTTGGGTCGATAAAGGCTTGGTTGTATTTGCCACTCAAAACACCTCCGCCAATAGGAGAGTAGGGCAGGAGTGATATTTTTTCTGTTTTACACACGGTGGAAAGCTCATCTAAAAAGCGTGGATTGAGCAGTGAAAAATTGTTTTGAATTGACTCAAAGCGAGCCAATTTTTCATACTGTGCGATGGTGTTGGATTTAGTAAGACTATAGGCCGTATCATTGGACGTGCCGATGTAACGCACTTTTCCACTTTTAACGAGCTCATCTAAGGCTCGCATCGACTCTTCTTTAGGAATGATGGAATCGGGCCAGTGCACTTGGTAAAGGTCGATATAATCCGTTTTAAGTCGTTTCAAACTTCCCTCAACAGCTCTTTGGATATGAAAGCGATCAATCGCCGTTAAGCCATGACGAATGGGTGGCACAAACCAACCGTTTGCGGCTCCTGCGACTTTTGAGGCTAAAATGATGCTCTCCCTTGGTTTGGTTTGGAGCCATTGCCCTAAAATCTCCTCCGTTAAACCCGCATAATCGCTTCTAGGAGGTACTGGATACAATTCAGCGGTATCGTAAAAATTAATCCCTCGCTCATACGCCGTGTCTAAAATCTTAAACGATTCTGCTTTATCGCTCCAACTACCAAAACTCATCGTCCCCATACAAATCGGCGTGACACGTAAGCCACTTTTTCCAATGTAGCGGTATTCCATTTTTTCACCTTTTTTCGGTTTGCTTATGCAATTTTATCGTATAATTAAATCAAAAAAGGTTTCTGTGATGACTCATACACTTCTTTCCCCTCTTGATATGCATATCCACCTACGAGATGAAGCCATGCTAAAAACGGTAGCACCTCTTAGTGCACACACCTTTTCAGGTGGAATTATTATGCCAAACTTAGTACCACCCATTACAACAATTGAAGCGGTGGTTGCGTATAAAGAGCGTATCATCAATGCCATTGGCAATAACGTGTTTGACCCACTTATGACGC
Organism: uncultured Sulfurospirillum sp.; assembly: GCA_964441765.1. Lineage (GTDB taxonomy): Bacteria > Campylobacterota > Campylobacteria > Campylobacterales > Sulfurospirillaceae > Sulfurospirillum. Next base: position 10,818 of record CAYTVI010000005.1, on the reverse strand, counting down.
TTTTTTTTCGCGCTGATTATACGCGTGAGTTTTTAGAAAAAGCCTCTTTACATGTAAGAGCACTCAAACTTTATCCCTCAGGCATTACGACCAATTCGGAAGGCGGTGTGGCAAGCATGGATATTGAGGTTTTGAGACCTGTACTTGAAGCTATGAGTGATTTGGGACTCGTACTTTGTGTGCACGGTGAAACCAATGGTTTTGTGATGGACAGAGAAAAAGAGTTTGGCTCTATCTATGAAAGCTTGGCGCAGGCTTTTCCAAAGCTCAAAATTGTCATGGAGCACATCACCACTAAAGAGAGCGTTGCACTTTTAGAAAAGTACGAAAATTTATACGCAACGATAACCTTGCACCATCTTTTGATAACGCTTGATGATGTCGCAGGAGGCATGCTTCAACCACATCTGTTTTGTAAGCCCATTGCTAAGCGGTATGAAGACCGTGATGCACTTTTACATGTAAGTTTAAAAGCGCATCCCAAAGTGATGTTTGGCTCTGACTCAGCGCCACATCCGATTCATAAAAAAGAGTGCTGTGGGTGTGCTGCAGGTGTGTTTACGGCTCCGATTGCTTTACAAGCATTGGTAGAGTTATTTGAAAAACATAACGCATTAGCTTCGTTACAAGCGTTTGTGAGTAACAATGCACAAGCAATTTATAGCTACAAACCCCCATATAAAGAAGTTGTGTTAGAAAAAAAACCGTTTGTAGTAACACACGCTTACGGTGATGTTGTCCCAATGTTTGCAAATGAAACGTTAGTATGGAGTATTGGGCGTGTCTTATAAAATTCTCATCGTAGAAGACAATGCTTTGTTGGTGCAAACCTTAGAAGATATTTTAGATGCGTATGGTTTTACATGTAAAGTTGCTATGCGTGCCAATGAGGCTTTAAAGCTCTGTTATGAAGAGAAGTTTGACCTCTACTTATTGGATGTCAAATTACCTGATATGAGTGGTTTTGATATTTTAAAGGCACTTCGAGATGCCAAAGATGACACACCAACGATTTTTTTGACTTCATTGAGCGACAAAGAAAGCCTCAAAGAAGGATTTGCCTTAGGGGCAGATGATTATATTAAAAAGCCTTTTGATTTAGAAGAGGTGATTTGGCGCATTAACGCACTTCTATCACGCACCAAAGGAAGTATCGATACGTGGCTTATTATCGATGAGGAATTTAAGCTCAACACAGCACGAAAACGCCTTTTTCAAAATGAGACAGAATTAGATATGCATCTCAAAGATATCGAACTCTTAGAGCTTTTGGTGCAAAGTAGAGGTCACGTTGTGACCAAAGAGATGATTTACGAGAAGCTTTGGAGTTGCGATAAAGAGGCAAATGAAGGCTCTTTACGGGTCTATATCAATAATCTTAAAAAGATTTTTGGGAAAGAGCGTATTGTCAATATTCGAGGCATTGGGTATCGTTTTGAAGCGTAATGAAAAACTCTTTTTTATTACCAGTGTGGTTGCACTAAGTGCGGTTATCATTCTTTCAGGCACTATTCTTGTTGCGCTTTTGAGTAACTCGAATGAAATAAATATATGGCTTTTTTTAGCTTGGGGATTAGGGGTTTTTGTTGTATCTTATATGTCCATCACATTTCTCTTAGCTTCTAGCTTCCAGACCAATCGTTTTTTAGATGCGTTACTGAAAGACACACTGCATGAACTCAATATTCCTCTCTCTGTTATTAAAGCCAATCTCCAACTACTTCGTGCACACGAAAAAGATGAAAAAAAACAGAAGCGTTTAGAGCGTATCAGTTTAGCGAGTGATGATTTATATGCTTTGTATCAAGAGGTGGATTATTACATTAAGAAAGAGAGAAAAGCTAATGTCAAAGAAGCATTTTTTCTCGATGAAGCTATTCATTCTGTACTGCAAAACTATGAAGATATTGCCTCTTCAACGCTTATCTCATGTGAAGTATTACATGTAAAAATTTTAGCAGATAAACGAGGATTTATGAAGGTGATTTCAAATCTGTTAAATAATGCGATTAAATACAATCGTGACCATAATCCTATTACAATTATACAACGAGGGAATGCTTTGGTGGTGAAAGATGAAGGCATTGGCATTGGAGAAGCAGAACTGTTTTTAATTTTTAATCGCTATTTTCAAGCCGATGCAACACAAGAGGGATATGGGATAGGACTCAGTTTAGTCAAGGCATATTGCGACCATTTTAAAGTCTCTTTGAGTATAAACTCAGCCAAAGATAAAGGAACAGAAGTAATCCTAGATCTTTCAAATCTCTTGATAAAAACATGATATAATCTAACAAAACTTGAAGTTTGGAACATACCATGAAAAACGAAGCAAATAGGCAACTCGCAAAAGGAGAATTTTTTAAAAACTCAGCAACGTTTTTGAAAGAATTTGAGCCCATTTATGTTGAGTATCTCTCTTCATTGTGTTTAAGCTACGACAGCGCTATCAGCAAAGATGAAGCTAAAGCAATCGCTTTATCTATCTACCACAATCTTTTCAAATGCGATATTAATATTAACGGTGTGAGAGAAGACCTTTTAATCAAAATGCGCCAAGATGGTGTGATGATAGGGTTTTTGATTAGTCGGAGTATGTTTTATTTGATGGAAAATTATATTGATTTTACCAAAAAAAGAGGAATTGCTCCGCAGGTTGAACTTTTGATTAGTTGCATCAGTCGTTTTATTAATATTATTGAAGGCGAAGTTTCGACAAAGTTGAGCGCTTCTGTTGGAGAGTTTGATGTTCAGTTTAACCAACTTCCTGTTGTTTCACATACCATTATTGAAACGTTTCAGCAGATAAAAGATGAAGGTAAACGTGTTCAGTTTTTAAACCTTTATCAAGGAGTTCCGATTAGTTGTGAGGCAGATATTGTTGCGATTGAAGGAGAAAGCGTTACGTTTAAAACGGAGCGCTTACAAGAGATTGCCATGAAGCTTGATGGACAAGCATTTATTATCAAAAATGATCATTTTTCTAAACATATTAAAGCAGATATTGTTTACAGTAATTTTATAACAAACACCGTTACACTTAATAATTTTATCTACCTTCTCAACATGCCTGCTCTTCAACGAGAGTCCGTTCGCGTACATCCTAATATCGTAGCAACGGTGTATCTTCACCAATTTGGCGGTTGTGAAACCAGTGGTCGCTTGTATGACTTATCGATGCATGGATTAGGAGTTCTAAGTAGCCAAAACAATGGTATTTTCCCTGGGGCTAAAGTATTTGTTAGCTTTGATTTAAGCACAGCGCAAAAAGAGAGTGCTGATAAAATTGAGGTAGAAGCTGAAGTGATTAATATTATCCAGTATAAAGATAGCTATCGCTATTGTATGCGTATATTTCCTGATATTCAGATGAGTGAAAAGATTGTACAGTATATCAATCAAAGAGAAAAAGAGATTATTCAAAATCTTGAAGACGAACTTAAAGAGTACATCATCTAAAAAAGGAAGGAGAGATGTTTTACATCCCTCCTTGTTTTTTCATCTTCATTTCAATTTTATGTCCAAGAGCTGTGAGTAAGAAAGTTATCACAAAATACATAGCCGCAATAATCAGCCATGTTTCAAAAGGCGAAAAGGTGTTGGCAACGATTTCTCGACCAACTTTGGTCAGGTCTGTAATAGAGATAACAGAAACCAGTGAAGAGTCTTTTACAAGTGCAATCATCTCACCTACTAGTGTTGGTAATGAACGTTTGAGTGCTTGAGGCATAACGATATAAACCATGGTTTGAAAATAATTCATGCCCAATGATTTAGCCGCTTCGTATTGTCCTTTATCGATAGACTGAATAGCCCCACGTAAAACCTCAGCAATATAAGCCCCAAAGAAGAGACCTAATGATATTGCTCCTGCTAAAAAGCGTTCTAGCTCAAAAATAGTTGCGATGATAAAATAAAAAATAAAGATTTGCACCAGAAGAGGTGTTCCTCTAATAATCGCAATATAAACTGTTGCAATATCTTTTAAAAATTGGTAGCTTGAAATACGCATAAGGGCGAGTAAAAAGCCTATACTAAAAGCTAAGATGGCAGAAAGCCCAGAAATTTGAAGGGTAACAATCAAGCCTTCAACTAAAGGTCCCATTTGCATATACGTTTTTTGAGCAATGGCATCGTGTTCATAAACACTATCACCGTGTTTAACCAAAAGAGAAAAACCTTTGTCAATTTCAATCTCTTTGCTATCATCACGTCCTTCTAAAACAAGACGTGTGCCACTGAGTTGAATGGTTCCATCAAAAGGAGCATTGAGTGTATCTGTTTTTTCATAGGCAAAGTATTTTGGCACGCTTGTCCACTTCCAAATATAATTCATATTGGAAGCTGCTGTAAAGAGTAAGTAGCCTATTGCAAGATAAAAAGCAATGGCCACAGCGTGGCCAAATGCTTTATTTTGCAAAAGATGTTGTTTTTCTTTTGCCACGATTTAGAGTACCTTTTTCTGCCATGCAGTATCGTTAAACCATCTGTCGTAAACTTTTTGGTAAGTACCATCGTTTTTCGCTTGGTTTAAGAAGTTATTGAGCCAGTTAAGAAAATCTGGATCACCTTTTCTAACCGCCCAACCGAGTGGTTCATAGGTAAGTTCTTGATCCATGTGAACCAACTTATCTTTGCCTTTTTCAGCGAAGAAGATAGCATTGTAAGGTTTGTCATACACTAAGCCATCTGCATTACCGTTAAGAACTTCTTGTGCCGCGTCAGCTTCAGTTTCAAACGTTCTGATTTTTGCTTTTTTGAACATTTTGCGGGTTGCAATTTCACCTGTAACACCTAGTTTTGTAACGATAGTGTATTCTGGTTTATCCAAATCACTCCATTTCTTACCTGCATGTTTTTTATGTGCAAGAATGGTTTGACCAACACTGATGTATGGGTCTGCAAAGTTGATTTTGAGATTTCTCTCTTGCGTAATGGTCATACCTGACATGATAATGTCATATTTACCAGTGAGTAAGCCTGCAATAATGCCATCCCAAGCGGTAGGGACGAGTTGGAGTTTTACACCCATTGCTTTTGCCATCTCATTTGCCATATCAACGTCAAAGCCGATAATATTGCCTTGTTTGTCTTTCATCTCAAAAGGCATATAACCAGGCTCTAATCCTACGGTTAAAACACCTTTTTGAACAATACTGTTCAATGTTGATTTTTGCCATAGGTTGATATCATCAGCCATGGCATTGATGCCGAGCATTACAAGTAATGCAGCTAAAAACTTTTTCATTCAGACTCCTTATAAAGTTTGGTTTTTTTAATGCGTTAATACTTCTTGTAAAAATTTCTGTGCACGTGTTGTTTTGGGGTTAGCAAAAAACTCTTCAGGTGTTGCTTCTTCAATGATGGAACCCTCATCCATAAAGATAACACGGTTACATACTTCCTTCGCAAAACCCATTTCATGTGTGACACAAATAATGGTGTAGTTTTCGTGTGCAAGTTCTCTCATAACATCTAAAACTCCACCAATCATCTCCGGGTCAAGGGCAGAAGTAGGTTCATCAAATAAAATAATTTTAGGTTTCATAGCAAGCGTTCGAGCAATGGCAACACGTTGTTTTTGTCCGCCACTAAGCTCATTTGGATAGCCCTCTGCCTTGTGGACAAGCCCCACACGCTCAAGCAGTTTTAGTGCTGCTTCGTTGGCATCATGCTTAGACATTCTTTTAACTTTTTGTTGCGCAATGGTTATGTTTTCTAGAATCGTAAGATGTGGGAAGAGGTTAAAGTGCTGAAAAACCATGCCAGTTTCAGCACGAACTTGATTAATATCCACTTTTTTTGAATAAAGATTGTAGCCATCAACGGTAATTTCACCGCTGTCTATCTCTTCGAGTCGGTTAATACAGCGAATAAGCGTTGATTTACCACTGCCACTTGGGCCACAAATCACAACAATTTCACCTTCACTGACGGAGAAATTGATATTTTTTAAAACATGAAAATCTCCATAATACTTATCAACATTTTCCATGCGTACGATGGGTTGGCTCATTAAAACCTTTCAGAATATGACGTAAGCCATAATTGTAGCAGTCGAATATAAAAGTAAGATAAAGGAATTTAAAAAACATTAAGGATAGAGCAAGGGATAAAGGGATTGTAGTAGCTTTCGTTACAGGATGGAACGTTTTGAGATGATAAACATCTTTCTATGGAAACAGAAGTAGTTATTTTTCTTTATTTTAAAAGTATATTTTCTGATTTCATTGTGCTAAAATGCACGTTTTTATTTTGAAGATACATAATGCAAGGAATGGTTTGATGCATCATAAGTTTAAAGAGATAGGCGCTGATTTTTTATTGCTTTTAGTGGCTGTTGCATGGGGAAGTACATTTTTTATTGTTCAAGATGCTGTTGGGCAAACACCTGTTTACACCTTTTTATTTTGGCGTTTTTTTCTAGCCGCTCTTTTAATGACGTTGATTTCATACAAACATCTCAAATTTCTTGACAAAGAAGTTCTTAAAGCAGGTGGTGTTCTTGGACTTTTTATGTTTTTAGGTTATGCGTTTCAAACATTTGCGTTGACCTATACCTACTCTTCGACTGTCGGATTTATTACAGGGTTAAGCGTTATCGTTGTCCCTTTCGCATCGTATCTTATTTTTAGGCATAAGGCGTCTATCTATTCTGTACTAGGAGCAATTATTGCCGCTATTGGATTGTATTATTTAACTCTCAATAGTGAAATAGGCTTTTCATTGGGAGAATTTTATGCTTTTATCTGTGCGATGATGTTTGCGTTGCACATTGTTTTTACCGACCATCTTTCCAAAAGACATAATATCTTTTTATTGGTGTGTGTTCAATTTTTTACCGTTGCTTTTTGTTCAGCACTGGGTGGATGGGCGATGGAAGGAACGATTATGCCTGCAAAAGTGGATGAATTATTGATTAATGCGATTGTGATTACGGTGCTATTTGCGACCATTTTTGCTTTTTGGGTACAAACAGCCATGCAGCGTTTTACAACAGCGGCAAAAACAGCCATTATTTTTACGATGGAGCCAGTGAGTGCTGGTATTTTTGGATACTTTTTTGCAGATGAGTTGCTAAGCATCGTACAACTCTTTGGTGCAGGGCTGATTTTGAGCGGAATGTTACTAGCAGAAGTAGGTTCTTACATCGCACTATGGTTTTTTAAGCGCAAACATTCACATCACGAGCGATGAAAAAAATGTCCAATTAAAAATTGTATGAAGAAAGTCGTGGTGGCTACCAAGATGATGCTAGCACCACTGCTGACATCAAACGCATAGGAAATGCTAAGCCCAACAAAACAAAAAAGTGCAGAAAGCAATGATGAAAGTGCCATCATTGCGCCCATAGAGTTCGTCAATTTTTCAGCAATATAGGGTGGAATAGTAAGTAGTGCAATCACCAAAATAAGCCCAACGGCACGGATGATAATCACCACACCTAAAGCGATGAGTGCAACCAATGCAAAGTAAAGAAGGGTTACATTGACCCCTCGAAGTTTGGCAAACTGCGCATCAAAACTCATGGCTAAAAGTTGTTTGTAAAAGAGTACAGTAAAGACAATAGTTAAGAGTAAAACCCCACTCATGCCTATCATGTCTTCAAGTGAAACCGATAAAATAGCCCCAAAAAGATAACTCATCAAATCGACATTGTACCCAGGCGTCAAATCGCTCATAATAATGCCTAATGCCATTCCAAACGCCCACAATACTCCAATTAAAGAGTCCAATCGTGTACTGTTTTGATGCGTAATCATAGCAATAATAAGTCCTAAAAAAAGAGCAAAAACAGAAGCACCGAGCATCGGAGCGATACCAAAATAAAGCGCAAGTCCGATACCACCATAAGAGCCATGAGCAATGCCCCCAGCGATAAAAACCATACGGTTAATCACGATAAGTGTACCAATAATACCGCATATCAGGCTAACAATAAGCGATGTAACAAGGGCATTTTGCATAAATTCGTATTGAAGAACGTCTAGCATTTTGCCTCTTTAGGATGAATATGGGTGCAGCGTGTTGCGCTGATGAGCTCTATAGGGCAAAGATGCTCACTTGGTGAATCAAAGAACTTGAAAGATTCTTGTTTTGGAACATCGTGAAGATAGAGGGTTTTGTTAACGTGAACGACTTTGGTAGCATAGTTTAAAGCGACATTGACATCATGGCTAATAATGACGATGCCAACATGCTCATTAAGCTGTTTTAAGAGTTTAAAAATCTCAATTTGCCCTGCGGTGTCAATGCTCGCAGTTGGTTCATCTAAAAAGAGAATTTCCGCTTCACTTGCCAGAGCACGAGCGACAAAAACCCTTTGACGTTGACCACCTGAGAGGGCGTGTATTTTTTGATTTTCATAAGAGAGCATACCTACTTTTTCAAGCATCGCACGGGCAATCGCTTTATCTTCTTTTGAGTAGGTTGAAAAGGCTTTTGATTGAGAGAGTCTTCCCATTAAAACGACATCCAACACTTTTATCGGAAAGTCTTTATTAGCTAAGGTATCTTGTGGAACATAAGCGATACGATGGCTTACATGTAAAGGTTTTTCTCCAAAGAGTGTAATACTTCCAGCACTAGGTTCAAGCAGACCAATCATCATCTTAAGTAAGGTACTTTTCCCACCCCCATTGGGTCCAATAATGGCGAGAAAATCACGTTTTGAATATTCAAACGAGATAGTATCAAGGATAAGTGTGTTGTCATAGTAAAACGAAGCATTTTTAATTTCTAGGTCATTTTTCATGAAGTAAATTATAGCATGAAAAGGAGTTTAATAAAACTTTGGATACCATTGCCTTACTTTCATACACTTTGTATGAAATTTACCTAAGATAGAGGAAAGAATGCCAGAACTTTTAAATACTCTTTTTGCGCATCATGGACTTAAAAAAACCGAGGCACGAAGTGCGATTTTGGACGTTTTAAAAATAGCTAAAGCGCCTATGAGTTATGAGCAGATAAAAGGGCAGATGGAACAAGTAATGGATAAAGCAACGTTTTATCGTAATGTTGCCAAGTTTGAAGAACTAGGGATTGTGCATAAATTTGAATCAGATGATCGCAAATGGTACTTTGAGCTTTCAACCTCTACACATGCACATTTTATCTGTGAAGCCTGTCATCAAATCACTTGCATGGATGTCGACTTAGGGCCTGTGGATGCAGAGGTCAAAAGTATCGTTTTAAAAGGTACTTGTAAAGAGTGTAAGTCATGAAAAATTTTTTACATGTAATGATTTTTATCACTTTGATACTTTTTAGTGGATGCAGTGTTAAGCAGCCAATTACTCTGTCACAGCCTTACTTAATTACAATTAAAACACCTCAAATGGCACTGTCCGATACAGGATTTCTAAATCAAGGCAAGGGTTATACGCAACTTCAAATTTTTAATGCAGGCTCTGTTTTATTCAATTTGGAAATCAATGATACCATCTGCCTTGATGGAACATGCTTTGAAAAAGAAGATTTTAATAGGCGTTTTTTTGGGACAGAACATTATGCCACATTCATGGAAGATATCGTTGATAAAAGAGCTTTATATGAGGGAAAAAACACGATAACACACCTCACAGGATTTGCTCAAAAGATTGATCTGCCAACGGCACAAATAGAGTATCGTGTTGAGGGAGATATGCGTTATTTTAAAGATAGTAAAAATGGTATTTTGATACGCTTAAGACCATTACCCTAAAAATGAGGAAGAAGATGAAATTTATTGGAGCGCATGTAAGTGCGAGTGGTGGCGTATTTAATGCCCCTATTAATGCTACAAAAATTGGGGCAAAAGCATTTGCTCTATTTACTAAAAATCAACGCCAATGGGAGGCTAAGCCCCTTGTCCAAGAAGAGATAACACGGTTTAAAAAAGAACTTGAAAAAGCAGAGATTTTACCTAAACATGTTTTGCCGCATGATAGTTATTTGATCAATTTAGGGCATCCAGACGTAGAACAACGTGCTAAATCTTTAAATGCTTTTATCGATGAGGTAAGGCGTTGTGAACTTTTAGGGCTAGACAAGCTTAATTTTCACCCGGGAAGCCATCTTAAACAATTCAGTGAAGAAGAGTGCTTACGTACCATTAGTGATTCGATGAATGAAGTTTTACGGCAAACGCAAAATGTCACACTTGTTGTGGAGAATACGGCAGGGCAAGGAAGCAACTTAGGTTACAAAATGGAACACTTAAGCTTTCTTATGGAGAATAGCATCGATAAGGAACGTGTCGGGGTTTGCATCGATACGTGTCACCTTTTTACATCAGGTTATGACATTAGGGACGAGCAAAGTTATAAGCAAACATTTGAAAAATTTGATACAATCGTTGGATTTAAGTATCTTAAGGGGATGCACCTCAATGATTCTAAGCCTGATTTGGGCAAACGTGTCGATAGACACGACTCTTTGGGCAGAGGAAAATTAGGGCTTGAACCGTTTCGTTTGATGATGAACGATGTGCGCTTTGATGATATACCTTTGGTGCTTGAAACCGTTGACGATAGTCTATGGGCGCAAGAAATTGCGTTGTTATACAGTCTTGAAAAATAAACTTTGAAACAAGGACATTTGGAATGAAGAATACAATCAAAGTGGCAACACTTTTAAGCCTCAGTGCGGCAACGCTTTTAGCTTCAGGTTATCGAATCCCTGAGCAATCATTAAACTCAACAGCATTAAGCGCAGCGTACGTTGCAAGTGCCAATGGGGCAGATGCAAGTTATTATAACCCTGCTAACATGGCTTTGATGGGCGGTGGTGCTGAAATTGAAACGGCATTTACCTATATTAATCTTCCTAAGGTTA